>JAUVKO010000032.1 GCA_030596225.1 Fidelibacterota bacterium | reverse complement strand
ACTGGGATCTTTTCCCGAAAAAGCTCCACCACCATGAGGAGCATACCCACCATAAGTGTCCACGATGATCTTGCGTCCGGTCAGACCGGCATCACCCTGTGGACCTCCCACAACAAAACGACCTGTGGGATTGACAAATATCTTCACTGTTTTATAGTTTACTAATTCTGGAGGTAATGTTGGCTTGATAACATGTTCAACAATATCGCTAAACATTTCACCCTGTACATCAACTCCATCTTCATGTTGATTCGAGATCACTACAGCTGTAATGGCTTCAGGCTTATTGGTTTCAGAATTGTACTGAACCGTAACTTGTGATTTCCCATCTGGTCGCAGATATGGCAAAATCCCTTCTTTACGAACTTCGGCAAGACGTTTTGTCAATGCATTGGCTAAATGAATGGGCATGGGCATATAAGCCTCGGTTTCATCCGTTGCATAACCAAACATCATTCCCTGATCACCGGCACCTTGTTCGTGGTTCTTATCATCATCCACTCCACGGGAGATATCAGGGGATTGCTTATCAATAGAAACCAAA
The DNA here is from genome assembly GCA_030596225.1 of Fidelibacterota bacterium. Lineage (GTDB taxonomy): Bacteria > Fidelibacterota > UBA8477 > UBA8477 > JABMPR01 > JABMPR01. Next base: position 12,888 of record JAUVKO010000032.1, on the reverse strand, counting down.
ACGGCACAGGTTTTATAGTCGAAACCCATCATGGAATCGGTGTAACCAATGCGTTTAATTGTGCCGCGAACAATTCTTTGGATATCAACATAGGCGGAGGTGGTAATTTCTCCACCTACTATGACCAACCCTGTTGTTACAAAAGTTTCACACGCTACACGCCCCCCGGCATCCTTTTCTAATATTGCATCCAGAATGGCGTCGGAAATTTGATCAGCAATTTTATCAGGGTGACCTTCGGTAACAGATTCAGATGAAAATAAGTATGACATAGTTCCTTCTCGATATATTTAATTATCTAAGACTCTCATTTTAAAAAATTGAGAGTCATTTTTCAATTCAATTTGAGCTCTGAATAATCCCCTACGTTGATTGCCCTCGCTTGGTTCTCCGCAATGGAATGATCACCAATAAGTGAGTGGCTAAGGATCATATTTTTAATCATTGACCCTTTACCAACAATAGTCTCAGTTATAATAGCTCCGCTTATTTCTGCTCCCTTATCAATGGTCACATTAGGACCAATGACCGAATTAACCACCTTCGCTTCCGAATGGATAAAAACAGGTGGAAGAATGATAGAATCTTTCGCATGAACCGTTGTCAGAGTATGGTCTAACAGGAAGCGATGAGAACTTAACAGGGATTCTTTCGTACCACAATCATACCAACCATTGATCTCAACAGCTCGAATTTTTTCACCACTATTAATCATCAATTGTAGAGCGTCCGTCAACTGATATTCGTCGCGGGTCTTTATATCGTCAGCAATGAGTTTTTCTATAGCTGCCTTCAAAATCCGTTGGTCTTTAATGTAGTACATACCAGCTAAAGCCAGGTCAGATTTTGGCTCTTCCGGCTTTTCAACCAACCTTTCCACGTAGTTTTGTGAATCTACTTCAGCAACACCAAAACGACGTGGATCTTTCACCTTCACCACTGCAATGGCATTATTGCCATTGTTGGCAAAATCCTTAAAATCCACATCAAAAACAGTGTCTCCTAGTAAGATGAGGACGCCTTCATCTTTATCCTCCAAACCCTGGAGCACGGCATGGCCCAGACCTTTACGTTCTTCCTGGAATGGAAAATCAAGACGCAGGTGTGAGTAAAATCGATTGACATACTCCTCTACCTGTTCACCCTTATATCCAACAATAATAGAGACAGAAGTAACACCGGCAGACTCAACAGCTTCCAATACATGGCCGATCAAACGCTTGCCTGCCAAATTCATCATCACTTTGGGAACATTCAGAGTGTGTGGTCGCAGACGTTTCCCAATACCTGCGGCAGGTATTACAGCTCTCATTGTCTATTTACCCCCGCCAAACATATCCACGTTGATGTTGACATGTTCCAGATATTTTTTGGGATTCTCCCGGAGCTCTTTAACAATGGCATTGATGTTCACGGTTATACTATCCAGCCTTTGGTATAGGGAATCCGATGTGGTCAATTTCCCCAGACTGGTTTTGGGATCTTTCAACCGCTTGCCCAAGAGACTGAAATCTTCTCCGATCTTATCAAGATTTGTTAATGATTGGTTCAGTTTGTCCTTATTTTTATCAACCACCTCGTTCAAAGTATTGGATACTTTTTTCAACTTGCTAATGATAAGGTCAATATCTTCTCGTTTAGTAACCACCATGTTTTCTGTCTCTTGCAAAGCACTTTTCATGGCTGATATCCCCGGCTTAATGTCAGCTGACATCAACGAATCGATAAGCAGGGCTGTATTGTGAATCGTGTGAAGACTTGCCTGTACATCTTCTTCCATTGATTGATTTAAGAGTACCAGAGTTTTATTAAAATTGCCAAGCAGGGTTTTAAAATCGGTGGAAATGGCTCCGGTTGTTTCAAAAATATCTTCCAGACCACCGGCAAAGGTACCCCTGAAGATACCATTCTCTACCAATCGAACTCCTGATCTTCCAGGATTCACTTCGACTTTTTTCGAACCCAGCAGCTCCATATTTGAGATGATGGCATTTGCATCACTATAGAGCGTTATGTCTTTATCTACACCAATAATGACATCAACGGAGTCCTCTCTAATGATAAAATCATCAACGACTCCTTTAGGGACACCGGATACAGTAACCGGGTCGCCTTCCTGCAAACCGCTGGCCCGGGCAACCCGAACTGTGTAGTAACTTCTTGAGGAAAAGATATCATATTTTTTTCCCCACATAATACCCATGACCGTGGCGGCCAGGATGATCAGTACGACAATACCGACAATGATTTCTTGTCTTTTTTCTTCAGGTCTCATTTCTATTTACTTTCTTGTCCCATTTACTCCATTTCTGAAGATTCTACAAACTGTTTATCAGGGTCAACCGGACGTTTCCATTTATTTTTATGCTTAGTGAGTTGTTTGCGCATCTTTTTTACTACAAAATCAACAGATTTTGTTAGATCCTCTGAAGTTTCCTTCGCCGTCATGGTATCGCCGGGCACATTTAAAACCACCTCGGCAATATAATTCTTCTTTATCTTTTCAACGATCATCTTACAATTAACAATCCGATCAAAAACAGGTTCCAGTCGATGGTCTACCTCTGCTTGAATATAGCCCCGAGTCTTCTCTGAAATGTCAAAATGCCTGGCGACGATGTTTACCCTCATTGGCTCCTCCAGTTTATATGATGATTAACGAACATTTTACTTTTTCCCGGCCCTGGGATGGGCCATTTGAAATGCTTTTTTCATTTTGTCAACTTGCACATGTGTATACACCTGAGTAGTGGACAAGTTCGCATGACCAAGCAGGTCTTTTAAAGCCATGAGATCTGCTCCTGCATTGAGCAGGTGGGTGGCAAATGTGTGGCGTAAAACATGCGGACTCATTTTTTTTAATTCAGCAATTGTTTTGATTGCCATTTTTACCCGCAAACGAATTCCATTTTGTCCTAAAGCTCTACCACCCTTGCCAAGAAATAAGGGCAGGTCACTCTCGCGTTGACCATATTTATGTTTTGTTGCATACTGATAGTTCTCAATAGCCTCCCAGGCATATTGTCCAACAGGAATGACTCGTTGTTTAGACCCTTTTCCCAAGACTGTTACCGTTCCCTTACTTACATTCAAATCAGCCGGTGTGAGTCGAGCAAGCTCAGAAACTCGCATCCCGGTAGAATAGAACAATTCTACGATAGCCAGATCCCGCTTACCCATCCAACTATCTGATTCACCCAGTTTCTCAATCACAGCTACAATCTGATTCTCCGATAAATAACTGGGTATTACACCTGGAAGTTTGGGTGTATGCACGTAAGCTGCAATGTTCAAGGTCACAAATCCCTCACGCTGCAAATATTTAAAAAGAGACTTAAGTGCCGCCAGCTTCCTGGCAACAGAACGGGGTTGTTGCCCTAATTCTCCGGAAAGATGACCTAAAAAGCTGCGAATCACTCCTCGATCGATCTGATCAGGCTGACTCAAACACTCCGAATCATGATCTTTCAGAAAGCGGCAAAACTGGTTTAGATCTATTTGATAACCACGCAACGTCTCTGGTGAGTAACGCTTTTCCACCTCTAACCAAGTGAGAAAATCTTCAATATATTTGTGCAGCATTGAGTCCATTAGAATTTGCTCTCTGTTCTCAAAACAGCCAACACTTGTTCAAAATCCTCATGTAAAGGCGCTTTAAGATCCATGGCTTTCTTAGTAATTGGGTGCCAGAAAACCAGTCTGCGGGCATGGAGTGCCTGGCGATTCAACATTCCTAAAAGCCGCGCGGCTAACTGCCGGTTACGCATATTCAGCGTGATGATCTTAGAATTACGTCCACCATAATAAGGGTCACCAAACACCGGATGATTTGTATGGGTCATATGCACGCGGATCTGATGGGTTCGACCTGTTTCCAACTTGACCCGCACCAGAGTCAGGAACTCAAACCGCTCCAGAACTTCATAACGCGTTAATGAGGGTCGACCACTTTCGATGACAGTGAATTTCTTCCGGTTTTTCGGGGATCTTCCTATGGGTGCATCAATTTCTCCCTGATCATCAGGGAAGTTTCCCCAAACCAGAGCATAATAATATTTCTCGATAGTTCGTTTAGAGAATTGACTTCTCAAATTGGCATGAACACTGTTATCCTTGGCAGAGATCAGCAGACCCGACGTATCCTTATCCAGGCGATGAACGATCCCTGGACGTAAAAGACCATTTTCGTTGGAGAGGTGTTCACAATGGTAAATGAGCGCATTGACCAGGGTTCCCGTTGCATTCCCGGCACCGGGATGGACAATGAGACCTGCCGGCTTATTAATAACGATCAGATAATCGTCCTCATAAACAATATCCAGCGCAATATTCTCTCCGTACAGGGTGGGTGCATAGGGAATATCATATTCCACGTTTACCTGTTCGCCCGGCATGATCAGGTGGCTGGCTTTCGCCGCTTTATCATCAACCTTGATCTTCCCGGATCTCAGTAATATCTGAACCTGATTACGCGTGATATGCGATGGTAAGCGGGTTGCCAGAAATTTGTCGAGACGAACTGGTTTCTGGAGAGGATCGATAACAATCTCAAATGTCTCAGTAGTGGAGTTGTATGGTTCAGCTTTGCTTAGCAGAATAAATTATTCCTGACTATTTATTACATCGAATGGGTATTATAAAAATGGAATATTCCAATAGTTGCACTTAAAAATCGCCTGTACTAAATATAACCATCAGGTCTTAAAATGGAAAGATTTATGAAGAGAAGTAGTTAGTTGTTATGAGTTAGTGGTGTTTCAGAGGCAGTTATCTTGCTTTTTTTGCCTTCAACGAAGAATACATACCCAAGATAGAGTACCATACCCACATTTACGGCACTGTCAGCAATATTGAAGGTGGGCCATCTAGTAAAAAACAGCCAATCCGGCCAGTCTACACTGATAAAATCCACCACAAAACCCCGAATCAAACGCTCCGGGATATTCCCAAATGCCCCACCAAGGATGAATGCCAGACCGATACTGGGCAATACATGTTTATCTTTATACTCCCAAAGCAGATAAAATAATAAACCCATAGCACCGACAGCCAGAGTATTCACCAGCGGCATGGGTATGAATGACATACTAAAAGCCATGTTATAGTTCTCAGCATAATCAAAGCGAAAAAGGGTCCATCCATGCGGCCAGGCCGGTTGACCCTTTAAAGCTACCATAGCCCAATATTTGGTACCATGATCCAGTACAACCAGAAGAGCCGAAATACTCAGATATTTTAACATTGATAAGATTACAAAATACTCCTTTTTAACCACAGGGGACGCAGAGTGGTATGTGATAACTACTGAAAGTCAATCGTACCTCATTTGTTTGTATTTTGCTCTTCGCTTTTCCCAATTATATCTATCTGTGAACATCTGTGTATATCTGTGGCTGAAGTCATAGATTCTTCGGTCCGAAAGCTAATGGCGTTCAATTCCTACTTTGCAAACACGCTTGCCAAGCTTGAATTCAGCCTGAAAGACATCCGCTTTTGGACTAAAATTGATCGCTTCTGCCAGAATTTCATTGGCAATGTAATCCTGATGTTCCTGGATCACTGCCTGGAGGGAATCCTCAGTCTCAATAAAAATATGAATCCGGTCAGCCACATCAAATTCGGCATCTTTCCGCATATTCTGAACATTTCGGATAAAATCTCGAGCCATTCCTTCACTGATGAGCACTTCGGTAAGCTCGGTATCAACAGCAACAACAACACCGGCTTCTTCAACCACTGCTTGTCCTTCGGGTTCAATGCTTGTGATCAGCAATTCGTTTGCTAGCAACTCAAAAGTAGCCGTCCCATCACTTAATTGGATATTTTCGCCGGCTTTGGACTGCTTTAGTAGCTCCTGGGGGTCAGCAGCTCCGATCAACTTTCGGATCGAGCCCATATCTTTACCGTATTTCGGTCCCAGTAAACTCAGATTGGGTTTGATGTTGTATTGCACCAGATCATCTGCTGTTTCGACCACAGTCATGGTCTTGATATTCAGCTCTTCCATGATCTGATCCTGCAGATCTTGAGCAAAAGAACGGTCAGCTTCATCAGGAAAGTAAATAGAAATATGGGCCAGTGGTTGACGCACCTTCAGATTGGCTTTGTTTCGGGCTGCCCGACCTAGTTCAACAGTTTTGATGACCACATCCACACGACGCAATAAAGCTTCATCCACCCATTGCTCCTCGACTTCAGGGAAACTACACAAATGAATACTCTGTGGTGCATCTGGATCCAGAGCTACTACAAGATTCTGGTACATGGCCTCAGTGAAAAATGGTGCAACCGGGGCTAGCAATTTTGACAGAGTCACCAATGCCTGGTAAAGTGTATGATATGCTGCCCATTTATCAGTGTCATTCTCGCTTTTCCAAAAACGACGTCGTGACCGTCGCACATACCAATTTGACAAATCATCAATAAAGCGATTGATCTTTAACATCAACTTGTCTGCCTGGTATGAATCATAGTCTTTGCGGGCCAAGCCAATAAGTTTATTCACTCGGGCCAAAACCCATTTATCTAATTCAGTTAAAGTGGATTCATCCAGCTTTTCCAAAGGATCAAACTTATCCAAGCGGGCATAGGTCACAAAAAATGAATAGGTGTTCCACAAAGTGAGCACCTTGCGACGAACCTCATCAGCGGCAGCATAACCAAAATTCAGATTATTGACCGGTACCTGTGAAGCATACATCCACCGCATAACATCCACACCCATCTGCTCAGCTGCATCTTCAAACCAGATGGCATTCCCGGCCGATTTGTGCATGTCATCACCATGGTCATCCTTGACCAAAGCATGACCCATGATAGTCTTGATGGGAGGCCGATTCTCCATAACTGTACTCATGGCAAGAATGGCATAAAACCAGTTCCGGAACTGTCCAGGCAGAGATTCCACAATAAAATCAGCGGGAAACCACTTCTCCCAATATTCCCGGTCATGGCGATAATCCATCGTTGAATAAGGAACAATACCGGCATCTAACCAGGGGTTGCCCACATCAGGGACTCGCGATCCAATAAGCCCGGTTTCCGGGTGCTTGATTTTTACATGATCGACCCAGGGTCTATGCGGACTTTTACCTTTAAAATCGTCCCAGCCTTCTACGGCTAATGCTTCCAGTTCGGTCTCAGAACCCACTACATAGAAAGAACCATCCTCAAAAGTCCAGATCGGGAGAGCCAAGCCCCAATAGCGCTTTTTGGAGATCATCCAGTCGTGCATGTTTTTCAACCAATCCAACTCACGTTCTTTACCATAAGATGGAATCCAATTCACCTGTTTGGTGACTTCGGCGATCTCTGGACGCAATTTGTCCATGGCAATAAACCATTCATCCACCGGTCGAAAAACTAACTCCGTACCATGTCGCCAACAGGTGGGGTAGCGGTGAGTGATGGGCTCACGTTTATAGCGCAATCCTTTATTAGACAGGTCTTCAATTATCTTGTCACTATTTCCCATGACATTGGTACCTGTCCAATCACCAAAACCTTCCAGATAATTACCAAACTCATCAATAGGTTTAATGACTTGAAAGCCCTGTTCTTTGGCAAGAGCGTTATCTTCTTTACCACAACCGGGGGCAATATGAACAATTCCGGTACCGTCACTGTCCAATATCTCATCCCAAAAAATTACTGAATGGTGAATATCCTGTTGAATGGGTAATTCATCGAAAGGACCGTGGTATTCCCAACCGAGCATATCTTTACCCTTGATTGTCTCAAGCAGTTCATAATCTCCTTGAAGAATGGAGAGACGACCATGAACCAGATAATAAATATCATTACCTTGTTTGACCTTGACATAGTCCAGATCCGGATGAACAGCCGCCATCACATTTGATGACAGAGTCCAGGGTGTTGTAGTCCAAACCAAAAGTGATTCATTCTCACGATCCTTTAATGGGAATTTTAAATAGATCGAGGTGTGAGTTAGTTCCTTATATCCCTCTGTGGCAATCTCGTGCTCTGAAAGTGCAGAACCACAGCGAGTACACCAGGGCATCACATCGTAGCCTTTATAGATCAGATCACGGTCAAAACATTTTTTCAGGAAACCCCAGATTGTGTAATTGTTCTCATCAGACATGGTGAAATAGGAATTATCCCAATCCATCCAGTAACCCATGCGCTTGGATTGCTCGGTCTGAACCGCTGAGAATTTGTGTACCCGTTCTTTACATTTGTTTACAAATTCTTCTATACCGTATTCTTCAATGTCAGTTTTGGATTTAAAACCCAATTCTTTTTCAACCTCTACTTCTACCCACAAGCCCTGACAGTCAAAACCATTCTGGTAACGCAATTCCATTCCCAGCATAGCATGATAGCGCTGAAAAAGATCCTTATAAGTACGTCCCCAGGCATGGTGGACGCCCATTGGATTATTAGCTGTAATAGGACCATCCAGGAAAGACCAGGGTGGTTTACCGGTGTTTTGCGCTCTAAGTTTATTGAAAATATTTTCTCGTTCCCAGAATTCGAGCATGTCGTGTTCAAGGTCGATAAAATTGACTTTACTGGATACTTCCTTCATCATGGACTTGTGTTTTCCTGCTTTTTATTATCCATTTTCAACCGTGGTCTATTCGGACCCATTTAAACCGCGCAATATAATCGCCGGCTTTTCGTCAAGTCAATATTCTTAGTAGCAATATGGCACGCCATGTTGCTACACCTTTTTAACTAGAATTAGCTTTTATCAGAAAGAAAAGACCCCAAGCATATCTCGGGGTCTCACTGGGTTTTGGAGGAGGGTATCCGGTGTGGGAACACCAGAGAATATCAATATTTAATCGGGGATAGTCAGAGCCACAAAAAATGTATTATCAGTGTCACGCTGAACCAGCAAGAGGATCGAATCACCGGCACTATATCCATGCAGATTATTGTTAAATGCTCGCTCGGATGTCACTTGATCAAGATCACGAATATTGGGTCCCATTTTTTTGATCACCTGACCGACACGAATATTTTTCCGATAAGCTTCGCCACCTCTGTTCACAAATGTCACCAAAACACCTTCTGTTCCCTTGGGAAGACCATAGGTACGTAGACGTTCAGCACTAGGCGTTTCAACCGTGAACCCAAGATCAGATTTCTCTATTTCAAAGGGGCCAACAGCCCTAGCTTCCTCAGGCATTTCACCCAGCTTCACTGTGAGAGTTTTGAGTTTTCCGCTACGGAGAATCTCAAGTTTTTTCTTTTCGCCAGGTCTCTGAATTGAGACCATTGTGGGTAAGTGCTTTGAACTCTCTACAGTATGATTATCAAATTCAATGATGATATCCCCCTGTTTCAAGCCAGCATTATCCGCAGGGCTGTCTTCGACAACCTGTTCAACCTGGGCGCCCATTGCTTTTTCCATGCCTAAAGCTTCTGCCAAGGCAGCATCAATTGCACTAACATAGACTCCAAGCCAAGCCCGGGTTACATGCCCCTGAGAACGCAAGTCCTCAACAACACGATTTACAAGATTGGTAGGAATGGCAAATCCAATCCCCTGGTAACCACCACTACGTGAAGCAATGGCTGAATTCATACCAATGAGTTTTCCATCCAGATTCACCAGGGGTCCGCCGGAATTGCCGGGATTGATGGCTGCATCGGTTTGGATAAAATCCTCATAATCCATCAGCCCTACTGAGGAACGACCTGTTGCACTTACGATACCCTGAGTCACCGTTTGGGAGAGACTTCCTGAAAAAGGACTGCCTACAGCCAGCACCCATTCACCAACCCTGATCTTATCTGAATCACCCATTCTTATGGGGGTCAAATTCTTAGCATCTATTTTAATGAGGGCTACATCAGTTTTAGGATCAGAACCGATCACTTCTGCATCCAGTTCCCGTTTATCTGCGAGTTGAACCTTGATGTTTTCCCCTTTTTCGATCACATGATTGTTGGTAATGATGTACCCATCCTTGCTGATGATAATTCCTGATCCAAGAGACGTGCTGCGCATTTCACGATCACCATCCGGCAGGAATTGCCGGAATTGTTCAGGAAACATATCCTGAAAAGAGCGAAACTGCTCCATACCGGGATGTTTGTACACGCGCTCGCTGGTAATGGTAACCACAGATGGGGATACACGCTTTGCAATATCAGCAAAGACATTGCTTAGTGATTTAGCAACACTGAGATCAGTGGCCTGAAGTTGTGTGGGAATTATTAGGATGATTAATAATAAGGGGATAATTCGTAACATGTTTTTTTTCATTCGGGACTCTCCATTTTTTACATCCCCTTTTATGCCGGGTATTGGGAAAGGTTTCCAGTAATTTTCAATGAAGCTCATTTCATGACATAGCAATAGTCACTTGGGTAAGCAGGCTTTTATAATATACATTTTTAATTACTTTGCCGCCATGACGAGTAGAGAACGTGTTTTTTCAGCTTTACAAGGTATAGAAACCAAGAGAGTCCCCATCGGCGAGATTGGTGGCGGTTATACGGATGATATTATCCGAAAGCTGTTAGGTGAAACTTATGTCACCGGAGCTGATGCCTATTATCAGAACCATTTGTTGGTTCGGCAACTCCTGGGTGCAGATATTGTCGGCACCCGGGTTGTTGGCCCTTCTGTGGAGATCATTGGCACTCATGCAGATTGGGGAACAGATATATTTCGAGATTTCTGGGGAGCTAGCTATACCCAACCTCCGGAAGCTACAGTGCAACTGGTGGATCCCATTGCGTCAACTCCAGAAGAACTTGCTCAATGGACTGCACCTGATGTTAACAGCTTTGATAAAAAGCCAGTAACACGGTGGCGGAAAAACACAGATTTTTTTGTTATGGCAACCCTGAATGCCGGCTTTGATCTTGGTTATGAACTATTGGGTTTTGAACGTTTTATGATGTGGACCATTCAAGCTCCTGATGTTATGCGGAATTATTTTGAAAAACTGATTCAGACCAATCTATCATTAGCCATAATGAGCGCAGATGCCGGTGCTGATGCAATTCTTATTGCTGATGATCTGGCTTTTAATACAGGCACCTTTGTAGATCCCGTGTATCTGCGTCAAGATTATTTTCCTTTATTGAAAACCATGATCACCGAGATCAAAAAGACCGGTCTACCTGTTTTTTTCCACTCTGACGGTGACCTGCGAACTATCATACCTGACTTGATCGACTGTGGAATAGATGTACTGCAATCCTGTGACCCCAATGCTAATATGCATATCCCTGATCTAAAAAAGGATTATGGCAAAGACCTGACATTTATGGGCAATATTGATGTAGACCTGTTAGCTAACGGCAATCAGGAGGATGTGAGAAAAACAACTCGAGAATTGATTCGAGATGCCCGGCAAGGTGGTGGTTTCATTTTAAGCACCAGTAATGTGGTGGCTTCTTATTGTAAACCTGAAAATGTAAGCGCCATGTATGCAACAGCTCATGAGGAGCTGATCTAAATGGCCGCTGACAGCATCCAACAAGCCATTATCCTGGGAAATGTCGCTTCTATCTCGGCTACTGTTCAAAACCTCTTAAACCAGGGTCTGGCGGCACAACAAATTCTTGATGAACATCTTCTTCCGGGGATGGCAGTTGTTGGCGAACGTTTTAAGCGTAACGAAATGTTTCTTCCGCAGGTATTGATGTCTGCCCAGGCTATGCAAACAGCTATTGATATTTTGAAGCCCTCTCTCATTAGTAGCACCAATGCTCAAAAAAGGGAAACTGTGATTATTGGCACCGTTAAGGGTGATATGCACGATATCGGGAAAAACCTAGTGCGGATCATGCTTATTGGAGCAGGTGTTGAAGTTGTTGACCTGGGTGTGAATGTCCCGGCACAGTGCTTTTTGGATGCTGTGATTCAACATCAAGCGGCAGTTGTCTGTTTATCGGCACTATTGTCCTCTACCATGAACAACATGCGCGAAGTTGTTCAACTTTTTAGAGGGACCGAAAACCTTAAAACAACAAAGATCCTTATCGGTGGTGCACCGGTGAGTCGTGAGTTTTCAACTGATATTGGTGCGGACAGCTATGCGCCTACAGCACCCGCTGCAGTTGAACAGGTCAAGATCTTATGTGGTTTATAACACAATATTAAATACAGTTATTACAAGTATCCCAAAATATCCGGATAAAATATGATCACTATACTTTCATCGGCAAAAAGTGTCAATTTTGATATTCAGGCACTTGAGGTTTCGATGCTGCGGGTGCTGGCCTAATTTTTCTCGAATGGAATCGGAATTTGATGCTTGGACTTTGGAAGCAGGTGATACCCTGCTGCAGGGAGATCAATAATGAATTTTGTCCCAACCCCCTCTTTACTCTCAATGGTAATTATACCATCATGTTCATCAACGATACGCTTCACAATAGCGAGTCCCAGACCGGTACCTTTGCGTTTACCATGAGTATAAAATTCTTTAAAAGCATTCTCCTTTACTTCATCAGACATTCCAATGCCATCGTCTTCCAAAATAATTCGAATACCTGTTTCTACTTCAAGGCTACAAATGGTAAAATGTCCATCCTGATCCAGAATATCTAATGCATTATTAGCAATATTTTCCAGCACTCTAAAAAAACGACCATTATCAATTCGTGATTCACCCTGAAAATTGAGATCTCGTTTAAAGGAGATTCCCCGTTCCTCAAATTTTAAAACCAGTGAGTCACAGCATTCCTGAAGATATCCGGCCATTTGCACTGACCTGAGCCGCATCTGTTCGCCACCCTGGGCAAAAGACAGAAGATCCTGAGTCATTGTAGTAAATTGAATGACCTGCCTAGCAATAATATCTGAATATTGGGCAAGCTGCTCCCTGCTATGCTTTTTCATTTTGATCAGTTGGGCATAACCACCGATAGTTGACATGGGGTTTTTCATATCATGCA
>JAUVKO010000160.1 GCA_030596225.1 Fidelibacterota bacterium | reverse complement strand
GATGGCATCATAACAAATGTGATTAGCCTTTTCTGAAATGATATATTTTGAAAGCGGGGTTAGGAAATCAGTCATGGCTTTCCAATGCTTGTGCTCCGCCCTGATATCGGTGATGGATTCTCCGGCTTCTTTGAGTCGGTTTATTTCCATTTCACTCACTTTGAGCATATCCACAGCTAGTGAAGTCGAATAGATCAAGGTTCTGGAAGTCTCCAAATCCACTTTCATTTTTACCAGCATATCGGCAACTGCAGGAAAATTCAGAATGGGTTTACCAAATTGTTCACGTTCCTGGGCATAACGACGGGCTTCCACATAAGCTGCCTGGGCAATCCCCAAAGCCTGGGCGGCAACGCCTAAACGAGCTCCATTCATAAGAGCCATGACATAAGATATCAGACCTCGTTTACGTGACCCGATGAGCTGGGCCGGTGTATCGTGGAACTGCATTTCACAGGTGGGTGAGCCCTTGATCCCTAATTTATGTTCAATGCGCCGGATCTGGACCGTATCATCACCGTAACAGACAAATAATGAAAGCCCCCGGCCATCCTTGGTGCCTTCTTCAGAACGGGCCAGGACCAAACATACATCTGCATTCCCATTGGTGATAAAGCGTTTTACACCATTCAGGAACCAATTACCATTTTCGTCCTGATAGGCACGGGTTTTCACAGCCTGGAGATCAGAACCGGCATCGGGTTCGGTCAAGACCATGGCACCGGATACTGCCCCACTACTGAATTTGGGCAGGTATTCAGCTTTGATCTCATCAGAGGCAAAATTTTCGATGGTTTCAGAAATATCCTGAAGGCCAAAGAGATTCATTAGGGATGCATCTCCACGAGAGACCATTTCAACAGCAAAGATATATAAGGAAATGGGCAGATTGAGCCCGCCATATTTGCGTTCTAATAAAAAACCCATAAGACCAGCCTGATTAAGGCGGTGCATGTCTTCTTCCAGACCCTTGGCATAGGTAACTTTCCCATCAGCAAAAGTAGATCCTAATTCATCCACTTCCCGGGAACGTTCAGCCACAAAATTGCCGGCGATGTCGCCCACTACATCAAGAATACGTTTGAAATTATCTTTGGCATCAGCATAATCACGGGGAGCGTAGGCGTATTTTTCTGATTCTTTATAATTGTGTTCACGAATCCTGATGATCTCTTCCAGATCGATGCGGTTGAACTGAAATTGGATATCCTGATTCTCAGTGAAAAAATTTGACATGTTCAATTCTCGCTTAATGATGAGAGTTTTTTAAAATATCGTTTGTCTGAGGTGTCATACTGCCTGCCAGGTTGTAGTTTTCGTCTTCCTGAGGTTCTCGAAGGATAGAAAACGAAGACTAGTTGAAGTGCTCTCGAAGACAAACAATCATCTGTTATAATAATGCTAGAATCTATTTTCTTAAGGTGCTTATCTATCAACCTTTTAGCCGTCACGCTCTGTCCCTCGACTCCGCTCGGGATGACGCTCGGGGATAACACAGGGAAACAAGCTGCTGTAAAAAATGTAGGCCCCATATTATTCTGTATCAACATATACTTATTTAGTGCAACTGGCTCTTGTAGGCAGCAATTAGTTTGGGAATTACATCCTGCAAATCACCGGTGATCCCGTAGTGAGCCACTGAAAAGATGGGTGCTTCCGGATCATTATTAATGGCTATGATCTTCTGGGATTCCTGCATTCCGGCCCGGTGTTGAATGGCTCCTGAAATGCCCACTGCGATATAAAGTTTTGGTCTTACCGTAGTTCCTGTTTGACCCACCTGACGTTCTGCATCGATCAGTCCGGCATCAACTGCAGCACGGGAACCGGCTACATCTGCACCAAGTACTTTGGCCAGATCCTTGATCAATTGGAATTTCTCAGGGGTGTCAGCGCCATAGCCACCAGCAACAATAATTGGGGCTGCTTTAAGATTCACAGCAGAGGGTTCCTGATGTTTTTCAATGATCTTGACCGCAATTTCGATGGGATCGAGTTCAACAGGAACTGGAATGAGCTGCCCTTTTCGTGATGGATCGGGTTCACCCATTTCCATAACACCTTCACGAATGGTTGCCATTTGGATGGCGACATCGGGTGAAATGATGGTGGCAATGATATTCCCGCCAAAAGCCGGTCTGATTTGTAACAAGAGGTCTTGATGTTCAACTTTTCTGATGGTCAGGGTTTCGATCTTCAATTCTGTACAATCAGCCGTGAGACCGGAGCGAGTATGTGAAGCCACTCGCGGTGCGATATCCCGTCCAATATGAGTTGCCCCGAAAAGCACGACCCGGGGACGATTTTCCTCAACTAATTTTGTGATGAGATTCGCATAGGGATGAGAACGGAAGTCTTTTAATTCCATATCGTCCAGGAGATAAACATTATCAGCACCATGGGCAAATAATGCATCAGCCAAGCCTTTAACATTATGGCCCAGTAGAACAGCGCTGACTTCAGATTGCATCTTCTCTGCCAGGGTCCTGCCTTTATGCAATAATTCCAGACTCACATCAGCCAGTTTTCCATCAGATTGCTCTGCAAAAACCCAAACCATATCTTTATTCTTTGCCTGCATACCTATCCTTCATACTCTTGTGGAGGTATTCTGCTTAAAATCATACTTAATTCTACCATTTTTAACTTTTCTCACTTTTACAACCAGTCTCCGCTAAAGCTATGACGGGCAGGCAAATTTAACGAAAGTCACGAACAGAGTTTTTGTGTGTTTTGTTTCGTGTTATTCGTCAGGTTCGTTGTAAATCTTTTCTTTTTAACCAAAGATATGATCTTGCATCAATTCAGTGATCATTTCATTCATGCCATCAGTAGTGGCAGAAATCTTTTTATACTCTGAGCCGCTGAGAATTACATTTTCCACTTTGTGAACCTTGGTGGGAGACCCGGCCAAGCCACACATCTCAACATCAGCGTCTATATCTTCAATATTCCAGGTCTCAATGTAGAGATCATCGACTTTCGCTTTTTCCAGAAGTTCATCCACCAGAACAAGATCATGACTATTATCGACAGTGGCTTCGATCTCAAATTTAGATTGAGCCCGTTTATAATTACATAATCGTCGAACATCAAATGGCCGGGGTTCAGCAGCGTCCTTGATCACCGTCAAGAGAACCGGTAAAGGTGCTTCCAGAATTTCGTGTCCGTTTTTAATGGCACGTCTGGCGCGGATCGTTCTCTGCTTCAGATCAAGTTTCTGGATCTCCTGAGCGTAAGTGATCTGAGGGATTCCCAGCTTCTCTGCAGTTTGGGGACCAACCTGAGCCGTATCACCATCAATGGCCTGACGACCGCAAAAGATGAGATCATATTCACCGATATGCTGCACTGCTTTATACAAAGCATAGGATGTAGCCAATGTATCTGCCGCTGCAAAGCGTCGGTCACTAAGCAATATTGCCCGGTCAGCGCCCATATAAAGACATTCACGAAGCATCTTGGCTGCATTAGGGGGTCCCATGGTCAATGCAGTAACTTTTCCACCGAATTCATCCTTTAATCTGAGGGCAAGTTCCAGGGCTTCCTGATCCTCAGGATTAAAAATGGCAGGTAGGCGTGCCCGGTTCACGGTTCCGTCCGGTCGCATGACATCACCGGAAATATTACTGGTGTCGGGTACCTGTTTAACTAGTACAATGGAATGAAGTGACATTCAAAATCTCTCCTCAACAAAATTTTTGGATCGCAATATAGTCGGATACCCTACTTATGTAAATGCTTACTTAGTTAAGTAGTTGTTCTTGAAAATATATGCCAATTTAAGGGGTTAAAAACGGTCTTTAACCATAATAAATTGATCACAGTTCGTTCTCTGGAGACCTGAAAGCTGATCCATAAGCCAACTATGGTCATGAGACCATTGGGAGCCCACATTGCTAACACGGGATCCAACATGCGACGGTCAGCTAATTCCTCCCCGGCGATCAGGGCAGCCCAGTAGATGAAAAACATCCCGATGGCAACCCCAATGGTCCCACTGGATTTGCGGGTCATGATCCCTAAGGGAACACCAACCAGAACAAAAACGATACAGGTCGCTGCCATGGCATATTTTTTATGGATCTCAACCAGGTATTTATTGATTTGTTTAAGATAGCTATTGAGCAGCCGCTCCTGACTTTCCAGCTTATCAATGGTTCGATTCCAGACTCGGGTTTTGGCATCAATGTTTGCTTTATCCGGGACAGGAAGTCGCCTTATGGTATCCATAACAGCTATCATATTAACTACTGAGTCTCCGTCAAAGAGAGGGCTCTTTATGCGAATGCTGAGCATGCGATCAATGGTTCGCTGGTAGCGCCCCTTGTTTTCATCAATGCGTTTATACATCATGGCCGGGGTCATTTCCCGATCTCCCCTCACAGCAGATTCCCGACGTTTCAATTCCAGATTATTGCCTTTTACAGTTAGACGGGTGGAGTCAAAATATTCTCTTTGATAATCATCTAATTTATCCAGATCCAATAAGTGTTTTTCGCCATTATAGAGGGTGAATATAATCTGTCCGGAGGCTGTCTCAGCTCGACCACTTTCAGCAAAGATCGAGACCTGTTCCCTTTGATCGCTTTTGGAGAAAATTACCACTCCCATGAGTCCTTCTTCAGTCACTTCGTTCACGCGAATATTGTAGTCAGGGAGATCATCAATAAAGTACCCGGGGACAATATCCATATCCGGTCGTTTGCGATAGATATCTGATCCCAGAAGACGGGCACGATGATTGACATCAGGCAGAATTGTTGTATTGAAGTACAGTGTGAAACTACCCACCAGTATAGCAAATACGAGGGCAGGAGCCATAATCCGAGGAAAAGATATCCCCCCTGAACGCATGGCGGTTACCTCATGATCAGTAGCCAAGCGACCATAAGCCAGAAGAATTGCCACCAATACAGATAGTGGAATAGCTAAAGCCAGGATCCAGGCGAGATTAAGGATTATGTATTCTAAAATCACCAAAAAGGAAAGTCCTTTACCCAGGATCCGATCCATGGCGCGAATGACAAAGTTCACCAGGAAGACCATGGTCAACACTACCAGGGAGTACATGAAGGGTGTCAGCAACTCCCGGAAAATGTATTTATCTATGGTTTTGATCATCGGACAAAAATAGGACTGATTAGGATGGATTCTATAGGAAAGATGGGGATTAAAGTCTTTGGGTTAAGGTAGTAGAGACAGGTCTAAGACCTGTCTCTACTCTCTAATAATAGTAAGCTTTAATTTGCTGTATTTTCTTCTGATTTTCCCTTTCGACCGGAAACTGCTTGTTCTCCATAGGCTTTGCCTGCTACCCAATCATAGAGAAAATCCTGTGTTGCATTTAA
>JAUVKO010000170.1 GCA_030596225.1 Fidelibacterota bacterium | reverse complement strand
GTTGTTCTGGATTACAACCGAACCTTATTACCACTAAAAAAGATGTTTTTGCCACCGACTGAAAAGCTTATGGACTTCTCACTTAAGGATATGAGTTTTGATCCTGTTGAAATAAAAATAGAGCCAAAGGTCTTTTTCGCCATACATAGCTATGAGATGCAATCTATTCTTAGATTGGATCATAGCATGCTTTCCGGTAATGTGGAATCCAATTATTTCAAGCGCAGACAGAAATCACGGTTCATTGGCATCTCCTTTCAACCGGATGAGTTTCATTTTTCCGAAAGTGTGGGAATCAGCGTTGAAGAGATGGAAGGATTTGATCTTTTCCTCAATGAAGTCGATGACGATTATCAACTCTATGTCCTGACAGAAAATGGTCGGTCGTTGATTCAAGGCTTTGATAAACTGAAAACAACTGAGCCAGAGATCGTTGAAGGTCGAAACTTCAAGAAAAAGATTCGCTATCACTACAATCGTTTGCCCCGTGTATTCAAATATGCCTTCAATTCGGATGTCTGGGCTGATGTAGCTTCACGCTGTGTGGGCTGTGGAGCCTGTAACCTGACCTGCCCAACTTGTTTCTGCTTTGATGTTAATGATAAAGTAGTGGTGACTGCCGAGGATGGTATGCGCCAACGGACCTGGGACAGTTGTATGTTGAGTACATTTGCTGAAGTTGCCGGTGGCGAGAATTTCAGAGAAAAAACAATAAACAGAACCCGGCACCGTCTGTACCGCAAATTTAAGTACATCACTGACGAAGAAGGCTTGCCCTGGTGCGTGGGTTGTGGTCGCTGCACAGCTTTTTGTCCCGCAGGTATCTCAATGGTAGATATTGTAAATGAGCTTATTCACGAAGATGAAAAGGCGCAGTACCACCGTACTGTCCGGGTTTAAGGGAAAGGAGGTCATTTATGAAACGATTACAGGATATTAAACAAGAAGAAGCTCAAGATCTCTATTACCCAACCATGTGTAAAGTGACCCAGGCTAAGCAGATTACCGACATGGAAAAATGGTATGAACTGGAAATGCCTGCCGATCAAGAGTTAAACTATAGTCCGGGACAATTTGTGGAGGTGTCAGTCTTCGGTAGTGGAGAAGCACCTATCTCTATTTCCAGTTCTCCGAGTAAAAAGGGACGTTTCGAGCTGTGTATCCGCCAGGTGGGGACCCTTACCAATGTGCTCAAAAGATATGATAAAGGGGATCTGATCGGAATTCGTGGACCCTATGGCAAAGGCTATCCCATGGAAAAATTATTCGGCAAGGATATCTTGATCATTGCCGGTGGAATTGGATTAGTGCCACTGCGCTCACTGATCAACTATGTTCTGGATAACCGCAAACAATTTGGTCGTCTGATCATTCTATACGGTGCCAAAACTCCAGGTGAACTGCTTTTCAAAGAGGAGATCGCTGATTGGGCCACCAGAGATGACGTGGAATTTCATGTAACAGTCGATCAAGGAGATGATACCTGGACGGGAAATACTGGTGTGATCACAACTTTGATACCCGGTTTGGAGCTGAATCTTAACACGACGATCGCAGCCATTACCGGACCACCTGTGATGTACAAATTTGTGATCATGTCCCTGAAATCCAAGCAACTGTCCGATGACCAGATTTATGTTTCATTGGAAAGACGGATGAAATGCGGTGTCGGTAAATGTGGCCATTGCCAGATCAACGGTGTTTACTGTTGTCTGGATGGGCCGGTATTCAGCTATGCTGATATCAAACCATTGAAGGAGGCCTTGTGATGAAACCTAAAGTCGCTTTCTTTGATTTTACCAGTTGTGAAGGTTGTCAGCTCAACAAGCTCAACCTGGAAAATGACCTGTTGGACATTTTAAAGCATATAGATATTGTAGAGTTTCGTGAAGCTATGGATGATAAAGCAGATTTCTATGATATTGCCTTTATTGAAGGTTCCATATCTTCACCTACCTGTGTTGAGAGAATTCACGATATCCGTCGTCGGAGTAACATCCTGGTAGCCTTAGGTTCCTGTGCTGTCAATGGCGGGGTTAATGCCATGAAGAATCTGCATCCCATCGATGAAGTTCGGGAAACCGTTTATGGCGATGATAAATATCTGTTTGCCACCTTGCCGGCTATGGCTGTTTCCTCGGTAGTCAAGGTTGATTACGAGGTACGCGGTTGTCCTATGACACAGCAGGATTTTCTAAAGCTGCTTATTTCTCTGGTTTTAGGAAAACAACCACCCAAATACGGATCACCAGTCTGTGTTGAATGCAAACTGAGTGAGAATGAATGTTTGTACAATCGAGGTATGGTTTGTCTGGGACCCATCACCCGCGGTGGCTGTGACGCAATATGTCCTAGTTTTGGACAATTTTGTACCGGTTGTCGCGGATTGCTGGATGACCCCAATCTGGACGGGATGCTTGAACTGATGACCAGTCATGGTATCAGTCTGGATGAGGCCAAGAAACGCATGCTGCTTTATAATTCGAATGAGGTTCAGTTATGAGTCGTGATCTAAACATCAAAGTCCATCACCTGACCCGTGTGGAGGGTCATGGAAACATTGTGGTGAACATGAAGGATGGCGTTCTGGAAAAAGCCCACCTAAGCATTGTGGAGCCACCTCGTTTCTTTGAGGCCATGATGAAGGGTCGCAGTTTTCACGAAGCCGCCATCATCACTTCCCGAATCTGTGGAATTTGCTCTCTTGGTCACCAGCTAACATCATTAGTAGCCACTGAAGATGCTCTAGGCCTTGAGATATCAGAGCAAACCAGGTTACTACGGAAGTTATTGATCCATGGTGCTACCATACAGTCTAACGTCCTTCATGCTTACTTTCTAGCTGCCCCGGATTTTCTGGGAGCTGGAAGTGTGTTCCCACTTATTGCCACCCATAAGGATGTGGTTTTGAGAGCCTTGCGGATGAAACGAGTAGCTAATGATATTGGCGATATTGTCTCTGGTCGGGCGGTCCATCCGATCACTCCTGTACCTGGTGGATTCACCCGTATTCCTGAAAAAGCCGAGTTACTTGAGATCAAACGCAAACTCCTGGAAGAAGCTTTGCCGGATGGATTGGAAACCGTGGAAACCATGAAAGCTTTAGCTGGGGCTATTCCTCAATTTGAGCGGGAGACAGAATATATTTCTTTAAAAAACTCAGAAGAGTACGCCTTCTATGAGGGAGACATCTTCTCATCAGATAGCGGCGCTATTTCGGTCCAGAATTATCTGGATGTGACCAATGAGTTTGTGGTGGATCACAGCACCTCAAAACATGCCAAATACAACCGAAATTCCTATTTTGTGGGTGCTCTGGCGCGTTGGAACAACAACAATGCTCAATTAGGTGAAGAAGCTCATGCTGCTGCGGAAGCTATGGGACTCAAACCCAATTGTTATAACTCTTACATGAATACAATTGCCCAGGTAGTTGAGGCAGTTCACTGTATTCTGGATAGTGTTCGCATCATTGATAAATTGCTTGAAGATGGTCTTAAAAATGAAAAGCCCAACCAAAACCCCACCCGCTATGGACGTGGTATTGGCTCTAATGAAGTGCCGCGGGGAATTCTCTTTCATGATTATACTTATGACAATAAGGGAAATATTGTAAAAGCCAACTGTGTTATACCTACTGGTCAAAACCTGGCCAATATTGACAATGATATGCAGAAACTGGTTCCTGAGATTATAGACAAAAGTAAGGCAGAGATCACTTTGAGCCTGGAAATGTTGGTTAGAGCTTACGATCCCTGTATTTCTTGTTCGGTTCATATGTTGGAAGTGGATTTTATCGAGTAATTCAGATGGCGGTGTTAACAGTAATTGGCATTGGTAACAGGCTTCGTGGAGATGATGCCGTTGGTCCTCTGCTGATTGATGAACTTTCAACGCTGCCTGACTCCCAACTCGAGCTGATCGATGCCGGGAGTGATGCACTTGGAGTACTGGAGTATCTAGAAGGTCGTCAGGAAGTGATCATCATAGATGCATGCCGGATGGGACGAAAACCAGGTACTTTAGTAACTTTTGACCCTACGCAGGCAGATATTATCTTAGATGGTGATCCAATCTCGCTCCACGGATTGGGACTGGCTGAGACATTGCGAATGGCAGAGTCATTGCGAATGTTTTCTGGAGACTTGAAAATCATTGGTATTGAACCAGATTCTACTCAATTTAGCGGCAAGCTCTCACAACCCGTTCAACGAGCAATGAAAACGGCCATTGAAAAAATTCAGGATGAACTTCATCGAGTGAAGGAACTCATTGAGACCTAGCATAAATTATGTTTGGTGTTCACGCTTAGGAGGAGAAAAAAATAATGGCAAAAAAAGTACTGATTATAGATGATGATTTCGATCTGGTGGAAGCCATGCGAATCACGCTGGAAACAGCCGGATTTGAGGTTATTGATGCCCAGGATGGAGAAAAAGGTTTAGAAAAGATCAGGTTAGAAGCTCCAGATATCGTTCTATTGGATGTCATGATGTCTTCCATGGATGAGGGGTTTCATGTTGCCTATAAGATCCGTAAAGAAAGCTCTATTAAGGATACACCTATTATAATGCTGACCGCTGTGGGGAATCAGACCGGTTTTCAGTTTGACCCTGGTAAGGATGCCGATTTTTTACCCGTTGACGCTTTTCTGGAAAAACCGGTCAATCCCAAGAAATTAGTGGATGTCGTTCGTCAAAACATCAAGGTCTAAGTTTGCAGGCAGGCAGCTGAAACTTATTCCCAGACAGTACTAACTATGGCACTTTTTCCAGACACCCCGGCATTCTCAAGTGCTTCTATGCTGCGACGTGATCAATGGTTAATTCGATTACGTTGGTTTGCAATCTTAGGACTGTTCTCCGGCGTTGTTCTGTTAAAAATAATTGATCTGGGACCCCCTTCCAGTATTCTCTGGATGGGGATTTCAGGCGCTATCCTGATCTTGTTAAATCTGGTATATATTGCCACCACATCCAGGAAAATGCAGCTTAGCATTTCAAAGCTGGTTACGCTCC
>JAUVKO010000193.1 GCA_030596225.1 Fidelibacterota bacterium | reverse complement strand
CAGAGTGTAGGACCTTCATCGATTGAAAGCTGTGGGAGTTGCCACTTTAATGGGGGTGGTGGTGAGAATGTAAAACATGGCGATCTTGATTATGGTTTAGTCAATGCTGAAGAATCATATGATGTGCACATGGCCAATGGCATGACCTGTACTGATTGTCATACCACTAAAGCACACGATATTCAGGGTAAATCAATGGCTATTCTCACCGGCGAAATAAATCGGATACAGTGTCTGGATTGCCATGAAGAGGATGTCCATTCTTCAAATATCATCAATAAACATATAGAGAAAGTTGCCTGCCAAACCTGCCATATTCCGGTGTATGCAAAAGGGAAACCGACCAGGATGTATTGGGATTGGTCAACTGCCGGTAAAGACAGCAGTGGTGAAAAAGATAAATACGGTATGGACACCTATATGAAGAAGAAAGGCAGTTTTGCCTGGGCCAGCAATGTAGTGCCTGAGTATGGATGGTATAATGGTTATACGACTCGATATCTTAAAGGGGATAAAGTCAATCCTGATGAAGTTGTCATGATCAATGACCCGCTGGGTGATAGAGCTGATGAAAATGCAAAGATATACCCCTTCAAAGTGATCCGGGGCAAACAGATCTACGACTCAAAGAATAACTATTTGATCGTACCTCAACTTTGGAAGGGCTATTGGGTGCATTTCGATTGGAATAAAGCCTCCGAAGTGGGCATGAAAGCCGCCGGGTTGGAGTATAGTGGTCAATATGATTTTATTTCGACTGAAATGTATTGGGGATTAAATCATATGGTTTCTCCGGCAGAAGATGCCCTGAAATGCAAGGCTTGTCACAAACAACAGGAAAAGCGGATAGACTGGGAAAACCTTGGATATCGTGGTGACCAAGTCATGAAAGAATATCGAGATGACTAATCTCTGATTACTGTTTTTAATCCAGGCGTTGATTTAAATTGATGCCTGGATTTTTTTCCCGTGCTCGGAGAAATATCTTAACATAACATAAATATTTCGCAATGATTTGAATCAGACTAACAA
The DNA here is from genome assembly GCA_030596225.1 of Fidelibacterota bacterium. Classification (GTDB taxonomy): domain Bacteria; phylum Fidelibacterota; class UBA8477; order UBA8477; family JABMPR01; genus JABMPR01. Next base: position 3,533 of record JAUVKO010000193.1, on the reverse strand, counting down.
TATTTAGCTTGACTTGTTCTGAATTTGTCTGTACCATATTACAATTGTTAGAGATTAAAAATTGTTCACAATGATCAATTATGTATAAGCTGACATATCTGCTGATAGCCTTGCTCCTCCTTGCTTGCGTGGATGACGAGCTGGATTTGACTCCTCAGGCATGTTTTACTTTTGTCTATGAAGGTGAGCTAATATGGGAACAATATGTAGTTTTCACAAATTGTTCTGAAAATGCCAATGCCTACCTTTGGGATTTTGGTGATAGCACCACATCCACGGAAGAGAACCCGGAGCATCATTACACAGAAGACGGAGAGTATATCGTTGAACTCACAGCTTTTGGCAAATCAGTCAATGATACATTTAAAGATACTGTTTTGGTGAACTGGACTCAAATTGACAAACCCAATATTTACATTTATCCTGAAACTACGATAGATATTTTTGTTGAACTCCTTTTTCCATTGGGGGGACATATTATAAGATCTGAACCTGAATACGGGGATGGCTGGTCAGTGAGTGTCAATGAAACCGGACTGATAAATAATTCCTATAATTATTTGTTTTATGAAGCAGTGCAGCCTGATGTATGGCAATATGACAAAGGCTGGTGTGTCAAGCAAGAGTCCCTGCAGGTCTTTTTCGAAGCGAATATGAAAGCTTACAATTTCTCAGATAATGAGATCAGTGACTTTACTGAGTATTGGATACCACTGCTTGATGGATATAAGTATTTTTGCATTTATCCACAGACAAATGACATAATTAATAAAGTTATCGATTTACGTTTGTCTAAAGCGCCGGATAATGTTGGTAGATTGTTTTATGGCATCATTGGATCAAATGAATTCAGTGAGATATTGGAAGCTGATATTTTTGCCTTTTCCAGAGATGGATTTACTGTAATGGAGTGGGGCGTTTTCAGAAAATAGTTGCTGCTGCAGAAAAAGGCGTCTTCCATTTTTAGTCGCTTATAATAGTGCTTATCATTACGAAATCCTTCGCAAGGTTCTCTGCATACATTAGATTCCCGGCAATAATAATTATTAGGAGAAATCACTGTGCGTTCACTCATCATCTTGCTGCTTACATCTACGCTCTTGCTTGGTTGGGGGAAAACTGGTCACCGTGTTATTGGAAAGATCGCTGAAGAAAATTTAAGCCCCATGGCAAAAGAGCAGATCACCCTCCTGCTGGGTCATTCTGATCTGGCACGGGTGGGCAACTGGGCTGATGAGATCAAATCTGATCCTCAGTGGGATCATTCTCATGATTGGCACTACTGCACCATAGAAGAGGGTCAGGGCTATCAAGGTCCTGAATCCGGTGGACGCGCAGTTCAAAAGGTGACCGAATTCACAAATCTACTCAAAAAGGGAATTCTCGGCAAGAAAGACCAGACTGATGTTCTACGTTTTGTGATTCATCTGGTTGCAGATCTGCATCAGCCCCTGCATGTTGGCAATGGAACCGATCGGGGTGGAAATGATGTGAAGGTATCCTGGTTTAAAGAGGAAACGAACTTGCACCGGGTCTGGGATAGTCACCTGATTGACCATATGCAATACAGCTATACTGAGTATGCTCAGCAAATTCAATTGGGCTTGACCCAGGAGCAGAAAACCAACTTACTGAATCCTGACATCATGAGTTTTGTCAACGAATCACGATCAGTGCATGACCGGGTTTATGATATTGGTGATGGAAAACTCTCTTGGAAGTACGTATACAAGAATCAGGAACTCCTGGAAGACAGGTTGCTTAAGGCCGGCTATCATCTGGCAGCTATCCTAAACGATATTTACGAATAATATTTATGTTGTTTTTCCTATTTAGAAACTTGTCTTTAGACCCTTCGATGGACTCCAGTCTACGCTTATCAGCTTCAACTTGGCAGGCAGGGAGACAAGCCAAGTGGTGTGTATCATGCTGAAGTGTTGTTCTGAGCGTCATCCTGAGCCTGTCGAAGGACGAAACGCGAAGCTTAATTCACCTGTTCATAAAAGGTTTACATTTTTATCAATAATTGTAACAACGTTTACTTTAAGCTACTTGGCATTCAGTACAGCATTTGCAGCCCCTCTGAACTCACCTGAACTGGAAAAGCAGTTCAGTCTGGTCCTTCAGGGGAAAGTTGAGCAGGATTTTTCTGTAGGTCTTGCCCTGGGAGCCGGTGCCGCTAAGGGATTTGCTCATATTGGGGTTTTGAAAGCTCTGGAAGAGGCCGGTGTTCGTATTGATATGATTGCCGGCAGTAGTATGGGAGCCATTATTGGTGGAGGGTACGCAGCCGGATTGAGTGTAACAGAACTTTCGGATGTAGCTTTGAAATCGGACTGGATCGATGTTCTGAATCTTCTGGATCCGGTTTTCCCCACTCGTGGTTTTATCGATGGCCAAAAGATCAAGGCCTTTCTGGATGAGCTCTATGGTAATAAAAACATTGAGGATCTCGCACTTCCTTTTGCTGCTACCACAGTTGATATCCTACAGGGTGATCTATATGTCATCAATAAGGGGAATCTAGCCAGTGCAGCCCGGGCCAGTTCATCTGTTCCAATTGTGTTTAACCCGCTATCCAGTGGCGAGCGGGTTTTGGTAGATGGTGGGATGATAGATCCCGTTCCCATCGATGTGGTTCGTTCCATGGGAGCTGATTATATCATTGCTGTAAATGTGCTGGCCTTTCCGGAAGACAAGGATCAAAAGCAAGCTTTTGCTTACCTGAATGGTGATGATCTTGAAAACAGTAAGTCCACCTGGCGCATTCCTAAGGCACACGAACCCTGGTATACTGCCGGTAAACCCAATTTAGCTGAAATTGCTCACGAAACAGTCATCCTCTCCATGGCCCTTATCGCAGCCAATCAGGTTGAATTAGCTCAACCCGATATGTTGATCAATATCAGTACAGGTTTAACAGCCTGGAATTTTCTGGAAGCCGAGATAGCTGTCCAAAAAGGCTATGATGAGGCCAAAAAGGCGCTTGAGATCAAGAAAAATCAATAAGGATATGATCTTCTAGCCCCCACTGCCTTACATTTTCTCTCTATCATAGATCACATACCCAATCTCAATAGTTGTTTTTATTGAATTAAGTACGTATTATTATTCCCTGGCAAAAAATTAGCGAAGGGAGGGGCGATGAGCAGCAAACAGACCAGATCATTTTTTCAAACGATGGTCAGTATGCTTGTTTTTACATTGGGATTAGCCTTTGCTGATAACCCGAATACAAGCTCTCTGGCTATGCAGCCTTCCACTCTTGAATTCGAACTCTTTGCCGGTAACAATATCAGAAACTGGATCGACAATCAGGGACATTTGACCAGTCACCTTCCCACCGGCGATGCTGGCTGTGAGTGGCCCATTTTCTCTGGCAGAACTGCTGTTTTTGCAGCAGGTATCTGGGTCACTGGTCAGGTTGATGGTGAGATTCGGAGTGCTGCTGCTGAATTTACATCAGAATGGATGCCAGGCCGTATCCCTTACGATACTGAAACTAAATTGCCTACCAGCGAGGTGCCGGTGAA
>JAUVKO010000079.1 GCA_030596225.1 Fidelibacterota bacterium | reverse complement strand
ATTCTTCCTTCTCAAAACATTTTAAATCACTAAAAAAGGAGAGCCATAATGGGTCAACAACAATTACTTTTAATCGTTTTGGGTACAATCATCGTTGGTGTGGCAGTTGTAGTAGGTATCAACATGTTTACCCAGGGTGCTATTAATGCTGAGCGTGATGCAGTCATGCAGGACATTAATGCTATTGCTTCAGATGCCGCAGCTTACTGGCGCAAACCAGCTGCCATGGGTGGTGGTGCTAGAGATTTTCAAAATGCTACTGATATTACATCTTTTGGATCGGATTCATCCAATACGAATGGTGTCTATGTCATGTCAGCAGCAGCAGCAGCTCAGTTCACTCTGACAGGAACAGGTGCTAACGAGGGTGTTGTCATTGTTGCCACCGTTACCCAGAATGGGATCAGCGGTTCACCGACGATAACCATGCCTTAACCTGACGGTAGTAGATTAATTTTACATATTACCCTTTTAGTATGATATCTACGTGGGCGTTGATCATAACGCCCACGTTGTTTTAGTACTCTATAGGGGAATATACCCCTAATGGAGCAATTCAGATATACGACAGCCACCCTCAAAGGAAAGCAGATTCAGGGCATCCTTGAGGCTGAGAATAAAAAAGCAGCAAAAAAAGCAGCCATAGAGTTAGCGGCAAAACGGAATCTCACTTTCCAGAGCCTTGAGCAAAAGGCTACTTTTCTTTATAAAGTCCAAAAGCCAGGTCAGGAAGTGACCAAAGGCGAGCAGCAGGCCTTTTCCAAGGAAGAGCTCCAAATTGCTTTGGAGCGGCTCGGTTTCCGCGTACTCAGCATTAATAAAAAACTTTTTGATTTCAAAGGCAAGGTGCCATCCACTGAGGTATCAAGCTGGATACGTCTGTGTGCAGATCTGCTCAAGGAAAACTTGCCCTATGATGAGATTTTAAATCTTCTCGGAGAAGACACTCCTAATAAACGACTCAAGGAAACCATCAAACAGATTCAACAGGATTTGAAAGAAGGTAAAGAGGGCAAAGAAGTTTTCGGAAAACACGAGGATGTTTTTGGCAAGTTTCCGGCCTATATGCTGGCAGTTGCCTCTACCAGCGGAAACATGCGCAGTGTTTATGAAAGCACTGCCAAATTCATGGCCCGTGATGATGAATTCAAGCGTAATCTCCGGAAAACCCTGGTGTCTCCTTTTGTTACTTTAGGTGTAATATTCCTAGTCGTCGCCTACTATGTGATGGTAATATTTCCTGAGACAGCTTCGATGTTTGAGAAATTTGGAAAACCCTTACCACCCATGACAGCAAAAACTATGGCCTTTAGTAACTTCCTTTCGGATAATTGGCTGTTGTTGGCAGCTTCTATCCTGATTCCGGTTGCTGGATTGATATTTTACACCAGAACCCCAAAAGGGAAATTGTGGAAGGATAAGATGATCATCAGAATTCCAATTATTGGAGAGCTGATGCATAAAACCAGCATTGAAATATTTTCACGAGTATTCTATTCGCTCTATAGTGGTTCCGGCGAGAATATTGAGGTGATTCGCATTGCCTCTGAAGCCTGCCGGAATGACTATATAGCACATCAAATGAAAACAATTGGTATCCCCTTGATGCTGGGAGAAGGTAAAGGTATTGTGGAGGCTATGGAAGCGACAGGAGTGTTTCCGAAAACAGCTATTTCGCGTTTTCGTTCCGGTGCAGAATCGGGTGCCTTACGTAATAATGCTTTGCAACTGGCAAATTATTACGAAACTGAAACCGGTTACCGTATGGATCGAGTAGTGGGAGCGATAAATGGAATGGTTACAATGGTTATTATGTCCGTGATGATCGGGCTAACAGTCGTTTCCTCTGAAACCTCAGTGATGTAGAGTAGTTAAGGATTAATTGATGGCAAAAATCGGTGATATTTTAGTTTCCAGGGGCGTTGTATCGCAGGATATCCTAAAGCAAGCCTTGGAAATTCAACAGACTGAACCGCCCAATAATAGACGCCAGCTTGGCAAAATATTCTATGAGGATCTGGGTATCGATCAGCATGCTGTGCTCCATGAATTGTCAACTATTTTTGCCATCAAAGAAGTTGAAGTCAGTGCAGATGATCTCACCGAGGAGCAAATTGAATTTATCGATGGTGTCTTTGACAGTCGAAGTGATGCAGTTCGAGCAGCAATGTTACGTTCCAAAATGGTGCCTTTCAGTGTTAAAGGTCAGGGTAGAGAGGCCGTTCTAAGGATTTTAGCTGCTGATCCTACCGATCCTGAAGTAACCTCTATGGCAGAGCAATTGCCCTTTGGAAATTTCGAGATAGTCTATAGCCGGGTGGAGAATGTTGAAGCCATTCTCAATAAAGTTCTCTCCAGTCGTAATGACTTCCTGGGCATTCTAGATGAGATCCAGTATGATGAAGAAAACCAGGTCGATGAAGAAGATGTTGATGAAGCTGCTCTTGATGCAGAAATCAACCAGAGCGCCCTAACCGCCCTTGTAGAGGGAGTTTTAATGGAGGCTGTACGACAGGATGTCAGTGATATTCATGTTGTTCCACAACCTGGGAATATTACAGATCTGAATTTTCGTGTTGATGGAAAACTGGAAACCTGGCATTCCCAAAAAGGGGTTAAACCTGAAGCAATATCCGCTGTATTTAAGGATAAAACTCGCAACGTTGATCGATTTGAACGGGATATAGCTCAGGATGGTTTCATTCAGAGAAAAATTGACGGTTATCTCATCCGTTATCGTGTTTCCATTATACCGCTTGTTGGTTCCGAATTTGACCGGAAATTAGAAAGTATCGTTATTCGAATCCTTGATGACAGGAAAGTTATCACAGATTTGAATAAACTGGGTCTTCAGGCAAAAGCCCTGTCCGATTTTAAAAAGGCCATTAATAAACCCTCTGGTATTGTTATTGTGACAGGTCCAACAGGGAGTGGCAAAAGTACGACACTTGTCGCAGCGCTGCATGCTGTTATTACCCCTGAGAAATGTGTACTGACAGTTGAAGATCCCGTTGAATATCTTATATATGGTGCCCGTCAATTGAAGATCAGTGACAAAATGGGTTTTGATGCAGCTATTCGTGCCATTCTGCGTCATGACCCTGATATCGTACTGGTTGGTGAGATTCGTGATCTTAAAACGGCTGAAACAGCTATGAAATTGGCTAACACCGGTCACCTCACATTTTCCACCTTGCATACAAATGATGCCCCTAGTGCTGTATCCCGTCTTTATAAAATGGGTATTGAACCTTTTTTGATTGGCTCATCGGTAAGTTTGATCTTGGCGCAGCGGCTCGTTCGCAGACTTTGCAAGGAATGCAAAAGAGTATTGGATAAAGAACACTACGATACTGCCCGAGCACTGGGTTTCACTGAAGAGGAATTAGAAGATATCACTATTTATGAACCGGTAGGTTGTGATAAATGTCGCCATGGCTATAAAGGTCGTACGGCTGTAATGGAGTCACTGTATTTTACACCTGAGATAAAACAGATCATTGTGTCTTCAGGTGACCAGGTTAACGAAGATGCTATTCGTGATTCAGCAATTAAAAATGGTATGTTAACCTTACGAGCTTCAGGTCGCGAACGAATAAAAGAAGGAATTACATCAATAGAGGAGATTGTTGCTGTTACAGTTGAGGATGAGGAGTAGTTCTAGTGGGTCGTGTCGAAATGATGATCCTGGTTATGGCAATTGCTATCTTTGGCAGATATTCGCTTACAGTAAACGATGCCTTGGCTAAGAATGAGATCCATGTTCTCCAAAGCGAATATGAACTGAACGCTGTTTCAATTGTTGAAGGGATATTTCGCCGGGCCGGGCTTAATTATTTTGATGAAAATACAGTTTCTGGCATTCCTCGAAGTATTCCTGATGATTTCACAGCGTATGGTCTGCTTGGTCCGGAAACAGGGGAATCATATCCGGATTTTGATGATATAGATGACTACAATGGGCTTTCTTTAGTGGATACGGCTGATAACGGGATGACTTATATCCTGAGTGTTAGTACAGGTTACATTAATACCTCTGATAAGAATACTTTTCTGGGAGTACGATCTACTCTAAAACGCATGGATGTAACGATCAGCAGTGAATATCTTCGAAATGATATCACTTTAAGTCGGATATACCCCTTTTGGAAATAAAGTAACATGGGCGATATTCAACTTGCAGGTTCATTTCTTATTGGCGGCTTGGTTCTGTTGACAATTTTTAGCTTGAATATTGAGATTCTGGAGACTTCCAGCTTGAATTCACTAGGGACCATGGCCCAGGAGAATGTCGTTGAGATTGCCACAATTCTTGAATATGATTTTAAGAAAATTGGTTATATGGTTCCCCGAACAACGCCTGCGCTGCTTTCTATAACGGATTCAACTATATCATTTCTATCTGATATAGATCAAGATTTGATTATTGATACGATTGCTTATCGCGTAGGCTCCACCGCTGAAACCAGTATGACGGATAATCCGAATGATCGCTACTTATACCGTAGTGTTAACAGCGTGGAATATGATGTGGCTCTAGGAATCACATCCTGGAATTTGAGTTATTTTTCAGAGAATTTGAATGTTACCAGTCAACTTGATAGCATAAGGGTCATCCAAATCTCATTCTCGGTGGGAACCACGTATGGGTATAATGAGAATTATGGTCGTGCATCTTGGTCTGGTCAGATTGCACCAAAAAACCTGGGAACTATATTATGAATGGACTCAATCAAGAGAATAAAAGTACTCTAAATAGAAACCAAATGGAGGGTGGACCTATTTCTGTGAAGATGGAATCCACAGGAAGTATGATCCATTTTGGGGAACTTCCCATCCTCATTGCGCACTTTCCTCAAGATCTGGCTGAGAAATTCTTACGGCTAGGGAAAGAAAAAAAATACCCATCCCATGTAGATATCCTGCGTAAAGGACAGATCGGTCGGGATATGTTTCTCATTTGTGAGGGACAGATATCTGTCTGGAAACAAAATATATTGTTAGGTGAATTGAAGAAGGGGGATGTTTTTGGCGAGTTGATCATTTACCGTGATCAGTATCGTATTGCGACAGTGAAAACAGAGGAACCTACTTTGGTCCTGGGGTATAACCGGCAGTGTCTTCTGGATTTCTTTTCTCGCCAGGATTCAAAATATTTTAATATCTTTACTATGAACATCATAGAAATTCTTCGTCGGAAGTTGATTTCGACAAATGAACGTGTAGTAAAGCTTGAAGAACAGCTTTTACAGCGGTAAATTCGATATAGTACAAAAACATGTGGAGTTATGAAGATGGATCAGACATTGATTGATAACGTTCATCAAATATTGAAACCTGTTCTGGAAAAAATCCCGGGTACACTTTTTGGGCTGGAACGTCAGCAATTCATGAGTCAGCAGATAGGGGAACTGATCGAAGACGATCGCAGAACCTTAAGAGCATTTCTCAACAGTCTGCTTGCTAGAATGAAGAAAATTGATGCTTCTGATATTGATATGGGGTCATTAGGCTGCCAGGGAAAGGTCTGGTACAGGAGTCAGGGCGATAAAAAACCTGATCCTGAGATGGGCGAGTACAGTAATTCTGAAATGGATATGATTCTGCTCAACATCTTAGTGGATCAACAGCGGGAAGTCTTGCTCAAAGACCGCAATCTGGATTTTTCTTATTCGATTGATTTAAATGGATCTTCGGCGCGTTTAAGAGGGGATATGTATTTTGATCTGGGGCATCTGGGGTTGAATATGCGCATGATCGGAGATGAGATTCGTCCTTTTGCCGGTCTAGGTTTGCATCCGGAGATTGCTAAAGCACTTAGTCTGAAACATACAAAAAAGGGTTTGGTCCTGGTGACTGGAATTACTGGTTCTGGCAAGAGTTCTACTTTAGATGCCATCATTGATGCCAATAACCAATCAATGAATGCCCATATTGTGATCCTTGGCAGTCCCATTGAGCAAGTGCATAAACCTAAGGGCTGTCTCGTACGGCATCGTGAGGTGGGCGCAGATGTGTTGTCATTCAAGGAAGGAGCCATCCAGGCTTTAAGGCAGGATCCTGATATTATCGTAATCGGTGAGATGCGTGATCCTGAAACAATTATTACGGGTCTGGAGGTGACTGACAGTGGTCATAAGGTATTTTCGACTTTGCACACTTCTTCTACTGTAGAGAGTATAGACCGTATTATTGGAGAGGTCCCAGCCAATGAACAAACCCGGGTTCGTGAACGTCTTGCAGACGTTTTGAGTGTGATCATCTCTCAGAAGTTGCCGCGTACTCTGGATGGAAAACGGGTACTTGCCAAAGAAGTGTTGTTGATGACACCGCCCATACGTGCTGCGATCAAGAACAATAATCTTGATGAAATATATCAGATGCTGCAGCAATCAAGTAATTTGGGTATGATTACTCTTGAACAGGACTTGAAACGTCTGTTTGAGGAAAAAAAGATCTCTTATGAAGAAGCTCTGTCCAATGCTAATAACAAAAAACGATTCAAAGAAATTGTAAAGATATCCGCACAATAATAAACAATGTCAGTTCCTAAACGCATACTAAGTCTTTACCAGGATGGTGTTGAACTAAAGACAGTTCTAGCATCCCTGCATAAGGGCAAGATTAAAATTGAGGCGATAGATCAAGCCACTCTGGTTACTCCTTTTCAGCAACATCTGGAAGAAGGTGATGAGACCGCTTCAGGGGCTGATGCTCTGGAAAGTCCGGAAGACGCCTTTGGAATTGATGCCTCTCCACCTGCCATAGTTGACGATGATCAAGAAAAGACTCAAGAAAACGATCAGGCTTTTGGAAGTGTGGATGAGGTCAGTGAGAAAGAACAATTTGAAGAAGAAGAGACAAACGAGGATATACTTCTTAGTCTGATGACCCGGGTTCCGGCAAAGCGCTATGCTCATGCCCTTAATTTGCCCCGATCTTTAGTGAATACCTTACATCTGCGTGGTGAATACACGCAAATGAAACCCAAGAATAGGGATAAGCAGATATTCAACGAGATAGTTGAGCGTTTGGATGAAACAGTGATTCCAAAAGATCATTATGACTGTCTATTAACTCAAAAGGGTGAAGCCTATGCATTTGCGTATAAAGGCGATATCCCCATCATTCAGGCCTTTGATGATATTCAAAGTCACCTGAAGGTCAAACCTCGCTTTGTATCAGTTTGTACGGACGAAGTGGCCTTGGTCAACTTACTGCGCTATAATTATGAAGTTGAGAGTGAAGAAATAATTGCTATCATTAATATTGAAGATGTTCAAAGCAGTTTTATTATTACTCAAGGACATTCTGTCGTCCATTTTTCCCAAAGTATTCGGGAGGAGCTGAACTCTTCCTCTTTATTGAATACAATTTCCGGAAGATTACTCTATGATCAGGATCTCGGTCATTATCAGGATATTGATCGGATCATTCTGGCTGGTGAAGCGAGACAGATCAACGCAAAAGAATATTTTGAGGAAAATAATGATGGTATCTCAGTTGAGTACTTTTCACTGGATCCGGACAAATTCATTATTCCAGAAGAGAGTACTGAAACATTCACTGATTATGCGATTCCTCTTGGATTGGCAGTTCAGGTTTTATTCCCTAAGAAGAAGGACACGCTTTTAATCAATCTGTTGCCTGATTATGTCTACCGTCGTCAGAAAGCATTCAAGTTAGCCTGGCATGGTTTGCTGTTGTTGATCATGATATTTCTTGTTCCACTAGGTGTTAATTGGTTGCACGAAAAGAAGGCTGAAGCTTATAAGGAAGCACAGCAAAAAATATCACATCTGGAAAAATCGATAAATGATATTGAGTGGGTGACCTACATGGTCGATAGTTTATCTATGGCTCACTCACTTGCTGAAGAAAATCTGGCAAGTTTAACCAAATTATCAGAAGGGACACTACGTTGGAGTATTTCTTTCCAACAATTACTTCTTGCTCTGGAGGAGGTAAATGGACTCTGGATAGCAGATCTAAGGTCCACAGAAAATGGAATCGAGCTATCTGGTCTCAGCCTCTATCGCAATCGAATTCCTCGTTTTATTGAATACTTTGAAGATGCTGAGATCACCAGTGTAGTTCCAAAGGACGTTCGAGGCAAAACAGTCTATAGTTTCATGGTCTCTGTTAACGCTGTTACTCAGGATGTTTCAGCATTCAATCCCCGAATCATTATTCCACCACCTAGACCGATGGAAAGTCTGGAAAGCTCATCTCCCATCACTATTATTGAAGAACAGCCGATAGCTGCTGTTATCGATACGGTTCCGGAAGTGCCACTGCTTGCTGCTTCAGACACTTTAGATCTAATTGACAGTGCGATGGCAGATCTAGCATTGGAGCAACTTGAGGATAGTTTGCTTTCAGCTGAAGCATTTGACACTCTTATGCCCATAACCATGGATATTGCCAGACTAGCCGATTCATTAGATCGATTAAAAACCGATTCTTCTGCCTTCGTCCAAAAAGAGATTGTCATCGATCATTCTACTATCGAAGTGACTCAAATTGCCTTGAAGATCCATCGTGTTATGAGTGGTGAGTCACTGAAAAGCATTGCTCGGAAAAAAC
>JAUVKO010000109.1 GCA_030596225.1 Fidelibacterota bacterium | reverse complement strand
ATTCCTGCATCCGGGCAACCTTGTCTTCAACTAAATCACAAACAGCCACTATTTCTACACCTTCAATTCTCAGAAAATTTCGGAAATGGCCCGATCCCTGATAACCGACACCAACTATACCCATTCGTACGGTTTCAATGGGACCTACTTTGGCAACACCCGGACTGGTGGCAACTTCCTTAGCACAGTTACTGATAGCCATTCCGGCCAGAACTGTACCAACCCCCACAGCACTTCCCATGCGTATAAAATCTCGTCTACTGACCGTTCCATCGTTTTTCTTGATTAAATCAGACATATCAAATCCTTCCTTGGACTGATGTCAAATAACGGAATGATATTTTTTATACATAACGCGCTCCAGGGTCAACTGTAACGGGATAACTTTTTGCACCGAGCTTGTCAAGAGCAGCACAAACCTCATTTTCACGACCTGGTGCTAGAATAGCGATTGTCCCTCCACCCCCGGAGCCGTTAATTTTAGCCCCCAGTGCACCTTCTTCAAGAGCACGATTGATCATGAGATTGATCTTGGGGACAGTAATCTGCAAATAGTCTCGCAACCGCTCATGATGTTGATTCATAAGAATACCGATCTGCTTAAGATCAACTGTCTCTTGCTTGAAATACTCCAGAGCCTGGCGTGTAAATTTATGATTCGTTACTGTGGCGTAAAATATGGGAATCAGATCTTCTGGTAAAAGTTTGTAATATTCGTGCATATCTTCAACTTGTATTTGTGCTAATTTGAACTCAGGATCATTCTGCTTCAAAATGGATACAGCCTTCTCAATGGCCGGACGGATCCGACCATGAACTTCCAGGATCTCTTTGGGAACCATTGAGTTGCTTATGATGAGTCCGGGAAAAGAATCACCCAGGTTTTGAACTTCGCATGCCAGCGTATCAATATAAATTACATTGCCTAAACTAATAGAACAGTGGTCCATCATACCACCAGATTCTCCATGTTCCAGAACTTCAGACTGGTAAGCCAGCATAGCAATTGTATGGGGATCTAAATTTTTTTCCGGATTATAAAGCTTTAGCAGCAGTTTAATTAGGCCAACAATCATGGCACTTGAACTTGAGGCTCCTGCTTTGAAAGGAACATTTCCCGAGAATTTAATCCGACAACCGGTATGAAAGCACACTCCTTCACGTCGTAGGACCCGGACAATAGAAGCAATATAATCACGTGGCTGTAAAACCTTGAATTGCTCCTGTAAATCAATCTCCCGAGTTTTATTGATATCCGGCATAACAAAGGTCATAAACATGTTATTGTTCAATTGACCTTCGAAATTGATGTAGCGGTTTATGGCTGTGGCTATTACGGGTAAACCAAGGTAATCCTGATGTTCTTCGAATAGACAGATTCGGCCCGGTGATTTAACCCTCACTATAGGTTGAGCACTCATGTGACTCCTGTAACATAAAAAAATCATCGTTCATAATTGAACGATATTAAATAAGCAGAATATTAGATAAAATGGGGGAACTCAAAATGAGCTCCCCCAAAAAACAGCAAGCTATTTCAGCATTATCATCTTACCGGAAACAGCACCACTAGGTGTTGAGATACGGTAGAGATATACACCAGAGTTCACCAGTTGGTTGAAATCATTGGTTCCATTCCAGGTCACCTCATTTACTCCAGAATGACCTATACCACTATAAACAGTGGCAACTTTTTGTCCAAGCATGTTATAAACTTCCAGATTTACACTGGAAACAGCATCAAGTGTATACCTGATGGTTGTGCTGGGATTGAAGGGGTTTGGATAATTTCCAACAATAGCAAATTCGCTGGGTACAGAGAAGTACTCTTCATCGATTGCTACAGGATCTACAAGAGAAGTCCCACCAGAACCGTATGCGAAAGTTGCAGTCTCCGCTCCAATGTCCCCTGGGAAAGCATCATTGCTCCAATTCACGGTCTCTTCGTTTAAGACGAGTAAACGGAGACTCTCGTAGAAGGTACCTACTTCACCAATATCAGTCCGGTTAATTGAAAGCTCATAGATATTGTCATCAGTATTGCTGGCTGACATGGTGACACATGGGATCTCAATCCAATCCACAGTAGAGCCTGAGCCTACCAGATTAACAACCGTATCCTGGCTGGTTAATGGCCATTCGATCCAGATATCAACACCTGTTGCCCACCAACCCCAGGTAAGTCCTGTTTCAGCACTTGCATCTGTATCCAAAAAGATCTGTGGTTTGCCACTGACAGATGCCAAATCACCAAACAAACCGTCTTCATTGATGTCAACCCGCACGAACACATAATCGTCATTGTAAGCCATATAGACATCCTTGATGTCCATGGAGGCATGAGCAATATCACCTGTCTCTTCTAACATGTGGGGTGGTACGTCCATCTGCATGTGGGGCATCCAATCAGCCATTTCACCATCAATGGTAATGTCATAGCTGAAGAAATAATCCATGGTGGATCCACCAATATCATTGGGATAGGAATCATTGCCCCAAGTGGCGGTTTCCTCGTTCAGCACCAAAAGTCTTACTCCGGCGGCATCAAGCAAACCGAGATCAGCCCGGCTTATTGAAAGCTCATAAGCGTTATCATCAGCATTGATGGCTGAAGTGGTTACACATGGAATCTCTATCCAATCCACAGTGGAACCTGAGCCTACAAAATTAACAACCGTATCCTGGTTATTTAATGGCCATTCGATCCAGATATCAACACCTGTTGCCCACCAACCCCAGGTAAGTCCAGTAGTGTCACTTATATCTGTATCCAAAAAGATCTGTGGTTTGCCACTGACAGATGCCAGATCACCAAACACACCATCTTCGTTAATATCAACCCTGATATAGAGATAATCGGCGTCATTGGTCATATAGACATCTTTAATGTCAATTTCGGCAATGGTCTGATCCCCAACTTCTTCGAGATCACCTGGATCAACATCAACCTGCATTGCTGCAGTCCAGTCAGACATATCACCGTCAATAGTGATCGTGGCTGCTACTCCATAAACTGCAAATAGCAGAATGGATAGCCCGATCAACGTGTTATGTAGCGTTTTTCGCATTTTACAACCCTCCTTAGATTGGTTTGTTATTTTTTTCAACTAAAATTATTCCGCTTATAAGCACTTAATTCTCTGTAATGATATTTCCTGGCAGAGTTAAAATAACTCTGATCTATTTTCTTGTATTCATGTCCCATGACCATCCTATTCTTCTCTAACGAACGATCACAAATTTTTCAAATACATCATTGAGTTTAGTTCCATCCAGATTGCGGCAGTCTGAGACGTATGCGATATAGACACCGCTTACGATGCGTTGATTAGACTCACTTAGCTGATCCCAGGCTTCATCACCGCTACCAGAAGTATGTTTAATAGTTTTTATAAGATCACCGGTGGAGTTATAAATATTTACAGTACAGAAAGCTGGTAAGTTTACAAATAACAATTTGTTACTCTCACCAGTGAAGTTGAGCTCATTCCCGGAAATGATAAAAGGATTAGGGACAATTCTAACACTATCGTTGTGGGTTGGTGCAGGTTTAAAAGCAACGGCACCACTAACCGTCCTATTTTGATAGTGCGAGCTCTCCAGTGGTGTACCGGGAAATAAACCATCGTTTTGAGACCCATCATCCACTGTAGTAACATAATAGCGGTAATTCTCACCCCGAATGGCGGTTGTATCAATGAATTCGGTTATATCAGATCCAACCTCACCGATCAGTTCATAGATAATTCCTTTGCCAAATTCATCCTCTTTAAAGTTGATTAGTTGAGCACCAAGTTTTCGATAAATTTTGTATCCTGCAAGATCCGGGATGCCCGTGACCGGATCTGGCGTATTACTCATATCTTCCCACTCCAACTTGATAAAACCACCTCCGCTGGTGACCTCTAAAGAGGGTGAAGGTAAGGGGGCCGGGATTGTCAATCCATCGTTCATACGGGACCAAGCCCAACGTGCTCGGCTAAGATATTCATATAGTGAATCAATGCCTTGAGCCAGAAAATCGCGTTTGGAAATATCGTCAAAAGTTGCGCCCGATTCATCACGGTACCAGCTTAGCCATTCCTGACCTTTTGTAATCGTCTCTTCATAATCCACACCGCCCACAGCGATGGCATAAACAATATCTATGTCTTCCCCCAGTGAGAAGTCATAGGGTCCCAGACTCATATGCATGTGGTCACTTTTCTTCCAGTGACTGTTGCCAGGATCTTCCCAATCAGGTGGATGCTGCCATTCTCCGGTTGAGAAATAATCATAGGCGGGCTGACCACCAAAAGTACCAGCCCATACTTCAAAGATATCTGACATAGCCAGAGTATTTGGCATGTTTGGATCATCTGAAGGATCTTCAGGCGAAGCATCTGCATGTAAGAGTGTGTAGCCTGGATATTGATAGGACAAGAATTGACCCTTGACCTCGTGTTGGAAGCTTGGATCACCCGTATCATTGAAATATTTACCGCCGGGTTCGAGAGCAGTAACATCTGTGTCATCACCATCCCAACCCCAGACGAAAAGCATATCCGGTCGGGTGTTATCAATGTCTGACGAATAGAGCGGGTCTACCAAATCCCAATCCATCCAGTCGTCATAGGCATCTCCACCCCAGCGGTGCCCAAGAATCTCCTTTTCCCCAGCAAAACTGGGGATCATGTGATAACCTATAACAAAATAAACATTGCTCAAATCCTGTTCCGGAATATCAGGATCCAGATCCAGATGGTCAAAATCGCCTGTATATTTGAAATTTAAATGATATATAATATAATCATCGTGAAACTCATTAGCGAATGAGTAGGTTTTCATTGTAACATAAAACCCAGGAACTGCCTTCACGACCAGATCGATTTCCTCATCAGCTATTAAATCATCTACAACCTCTCCAATAAAATCGTAGCTATCATCTACTCCATCTACAGTGACCTGAGGAGGGGCATAGCGGCGATATTCGTAAAGACCCCAGGGTGGTCCCTCTGTTCCCATCTGACCTAAATCCATGTATGAATTACTGTACTTCTCGATCACTTCTCCGGCTGAATCAGTATAAGATTCAACATTAATCAAGACCCGCCAGAATTGACAATTTTCTGAGTCGTACACACCCTGAGGCCAGGTCATAACTGGTTTAGAAGATCCAGATGTATCAAGCCAGAATGCTGTATCAATACGCTGCTTTAATTTACCTAAATCATGAAAGCGACTGCCTTCATAGGTCTGGGCATTCAGCAGGGGAACCAACATTAGAGTTGTAAGCACGATATTTAATAATTTTAGTGATTTCATATAGTTGATCCTGAGCTTTTAAAATGAGAAGCGCATACCAATGAAAATGTCCCGCGGATTCAGAAACTGGGTCCAGGAATACCACCCCATCTCCAGATAGTCCTCATCGTAAATTCCATATTTATCATCACCTTCTTGATCTCCTATCTCGTGGGGTAATTTCAGAGAAGAGAGATAGGATGTATAGCGCTCAACATTCGTAAGCCTTTTTTCATTGAACAAATTTGAGATCGTTGCATAAATGATGATATCACGATCCCGTATACGAGTGGATTTTTCAATTGAGAGATCTGTATTCTTCCAGTCCACTACTTCAACCCATTGTCTTGTAGCCAGTGACGCTGATTCATCAAGAATGAATTTACCGCCATCTGACCATGAAGTGATGAAGCTTGCTCGCCAACCGCCCAGAGGATAGATACCGGCCATTTTCTTTCCAAAACTATAGGGGGTCAAAAAGTTCAGATTGGCCGATATTGAGGGAATTGGATAGGGTCTGATTTGCTCGTACTGGAGACGGGCTTCGTAATCCAGCATGGGATCCTCATAGATTCCGATCTCGCCTGTTCTACCTGTACTTTCTACAGAATATTCAAAGGTTGTATAAAATGTAAACCATTTACCACGACTCTTCTCTATTCTGAACTCGATACCACGGATATCCCGATACTGGTTATTAGCCCAAGTCAGAATCTGGATATCTCCAGCGCCTAATTGACCATTACGGATCTCTAAAGGGACGACCTCGTTAGAAACATCTTTATAGTAGGCACCAAGATGGACAAGATACTTCTTAGCGAGACTATGCTCATAGCCAACCTCATACTGAATAGTTTTTGGGAAATCCAGGCTGAGATTAGGGATAGTCTGAGTACCACCAGGTTTTGCATTGTAGTAATATCTGGGATGGGCAACCTGATAGAAGTGTCCATAATTGAAATATATCTTTGCATTGACTGAGATGGGATGCGAGATTCCCAAACGTGGACTGAAAACCAGCTTAGCTGTCTGTTCATCTACTCTTAGTGAATCAAAACTCCCCGCAGTCTGAAAATATCCGTAGGTATAGGGCGAAGAAAAGGGATCTTCCAGGTTAAAAGGTTGATTGCGAGGATCATAATAGTCCGCACGTAATCCGAAATTTGCGATCATCCCTTCGAATTCGAGTCGATCCTGAATAAAGGCACTACCCTTGATGGGATCTTCTGAATAATAAACCCACTGATTTGGAGCTTCCTCATAGGTGTAGATAACACCACCACTGTTCTGCAATTCTCGTTCCTTGAACTGAGTATAGCTAAAGTCAACACCTGCTTTAACTTGGTTCCTTTTGTTCACCTGAGACACATAGATACCATGAAATCTGATACCATTATATCTGGAATGATTTTGACCTCTACCCAACCCCCCCAGCATGGATTGGTTAGGTTGGTCCCACTGTTCTGCACCTACTGCTAAATGGCTACGTGGTCCCTCATTATAACCAGTGCCGGCAATATAATGGATCAGGGTAGTATCCCGCTCAACCAGTGGCTCCTGAATGGTTTTATCTTTAGTATATTCAATCCCTAAATCCATGTAGCTTGAAGGATTGAATATGTAGGATAGTTGAAGACCACCGACATACATATAGTTCTGAATGGGATTGAATGCGCCCTCAGCCCAGATGTAGGTGGGTGAATTCAATAGATAGGACATGGTGTAAACTGATCCGCTACTACCATTTAATACTGCCGGTGAAGCACCATATACACTCCCACCACCGACCCCATCCTCATAATT
>JAUVKO010000018.1 GCA_030596225.1 Fidelibacterota bacterium | reverse complement strand
TTTAATACCAATTGCACCTCAAATTTGCACTAAATTTCTGCATCTTTTCCCGTTTTAGTGCACTTAATATTTTCACCATAGCTACCGCTATGCTTCTAATTGTGAAGCTTCTAAAACGAAAAAATATTTTGGACTTATAGTGCACCTTTGAAATACAATTGGTATAACCCTCAAAGCCCTTTTTTATCTGAGGATAGAGACCCTTATAAAATAGCATTAACCTATTCTGTTTGCACATCCTGCGAGTAATCGCTTGTCTTAATACTCGTTAAACTGTATAATCCCCTTTACTTAGGGAGGGGATATGAAATCACGAATCATTTTTATTCTATTTGTTAGTGCATCATTATTTGCTATTGATGATTTCCAACTCTGGGAAGGAAATCAAATCGGTAACGCGTGGTCAAATAATGGTACAATAACCGCGGGACGCCCTGGCATGGAATGGCCTTTGGGCAGTGGGAACTATGTGGTTTATGCTGGGGGATTATGGATCGTCAGCGAAAAGATAAACGGCATCACCGACATTCGCAGTGCCGCCTGTGAATTCACCAGTGAATTTGTTCCCGGTCCCTGGGGCTCAGATCCCACTGCTCCCGAGAATCGCATCTATAAGATTCGTGTCGCTGATGGAGCCGCAAACCCGGACTGGCAGGTCTGGCCGGTGGATCAAGGGGCTCCCTGGATTGATGTGAATGAAAATGGGGTCTATGATCCGGCAATTGATAAACCGGATACTAAGGGTGATCTCTATTTCTGGTCTGTATTTAACGATGGTAATGAGGAACGGCATAGCTGGTTATGGAGCACATCTCCACTTGATATCGAAGTGTCCAGTGCCATCTATGGTTTTGAAGCACCTCATCCCCTTGAGAATGTTATGTTCATTGAATGGAATATTCGCAATGCCGGCGAAAATCAACTGGACTCAGTTTATCTCGGTATCTGGCAGGATATAGATTTGGGCGATGCCACAAAAGATTACCTGGGATGTAAACCAGATCTGGACTTGAGTTATCACTACAAGGATGAATTGCCTGACCGAGACTATGGATTATTTCCGCCGGCTGTAGGCTTTACTCTTTTGCAGGGTCCTATTGTCCCATCGCCGGGTGAAACGGCCTGGGTCTCAGGAGAAGCTATTCCAGACCATATGAATTTACATTCAAGTGCTTTTTATCCCTTTAATTCAAGTTCTGAGTTTGGTGATCCGGAAACAGCCTGGGAGGCGTTTAGACATCTACAAGGTCAAGATATTGAGGGGCATTTGCATATAAATCCTGTCACCGGGAATCCTGACCCATTTATTTTCAATGGAAACCCCCTGGATGGAACCGGCTGGTTGGCAGCCAACGAGACCAACCCACGGGATTGGCGCAGCCTCTTATCAACAGGACCGTTCAGTTTTTCACCAGGTGACTCACAGCAAGTCGTTGCAGCCTGCGCAATTTCTCCAGGATCAGATCCTCTGGCCGCTGTTGCAGCGTTATTTGATGATGTGGAAACTGTTCACAACATATACGATTCACAATTCACAGACTTAGCCGACATCGTGCAGATATCAGAAGTGGATCTACCTCATAATACGGAAAGCCCTGGGCCATTCACCTTCCAGTTTGAGATTCTCGATACACAAAGTAAGTGGTCCAACGAGACCAAGTTACATTATCAATTAGATGATCTCTGGTATACTGTGGATCTGATCTCACAGGGGAGTTTAATATGGTCGGCTGAGATTCCAAATCTTTTGGTGGAAAGCACGACCACTTTATCGTATTACTTATCTCATGAAGATACTGCCGGAGAACTGGATTATTGGCCTTCAGGTGCGCCATATAATACTCGTTTGTTTACCTTTGGACCGGATCTTGAAGTACCAAGGGTCGCCGGGCTTCAAGGACATGATGATATTCATTATTTGTTACCCTTTGTAAAATCTGTTCAGATCGATACCGTGTTTGATGTAAGAAACAATATTGCTGAAGTATGGCTCAACTGGACTGTGGGTACCAGCGACATCATGACTGGACCTGTTTTACCCATCGATTCTAATGAAGTTGAGTGGCATTCAAACACAGTCTATGCCGGTGAAATGGCTGATATGGCCATGCAGGTAGGCGATACAATTCGATACTGGGTCACCGCTGTCGATGGGAGTCTGAATGAAAATATGGCTGACTCAGAGCACTTGTTCTTTGTGGCCGGAATTGAGGAATATATAGGGAATTGGGAACGCAAGTTACGGTATACTGATTTTGTTGATTGGCATCCTTTTGAAAATGGTTCCTTTTCAACCTTCTATGATGGAGAAAAACACTGGGGAAATACGGTTCAACTCGCTATGTCTACCACAACAGAAGCTACCAGCGATACCATGACTTTCACAAGAAAATTGGATCTCACCTATTTTGAGCAATGTTGGCTAAGGATTCCCATGGCCTTCACTTTTGCAGAGGGTACCTATGGCGTGTTGCAAGTATTTACACAGGGGAACTGGATCACTATTGATCAGTTTAGTGGTGTCCAACCTTCAGGGACTTATCAGTATGATCTGATACCTTATACTGATGAAGCTGAATTCTCTTTACGATTTCTGGTTCATCGACCAGAGGGATTTGTTTTCTGGGTAATCGATGACGTTCTATTGCATAGTGATTCTAATTATCTGGTTGGTACGAATCAAATATCGCAGCTTCCTCAATCATTCGAATTGCAGCAGAACTACCCCAATCCATTCAATCCAACAACCATTATACCATATGCACTGCCTGAAATGGAAGATGTCGCGATCACTATCTATGACCTGAAAGGACGAATGGTGCGGAGCTGGGAAATCAAAAATCAAACAGCCGGTTGGTATGATTTGCAATGGAATGGCCTGGATTCACGAGGTGCATTGCTTGCCACAGGTGTTTATTTTGGTCACTTGCAAGCAGGCACTTTCCAACAAACAATTAAAATGGTATTGTTGCGATAAGACGTAATTTAGCATATACATTTGTAGCAGTTGAGCTGAACTATTTGAGACTCTTGGGATCAGGTCCAGCCGGTGTTTGGCTGGTCTGATTCTTGATCGCTTCGATCTCATCCGTGCTGTAAAGTTTCCCCTGTCCAATGCCTTCGCATTCTTGTTCGATGATCTTCCAGCGGTAATGGGATTTTAAATTGGCCTTCCAAAAAGGATAAGTACGGCACTGCGTCGGACGTGCTTCATATATAGTGCAGCCCTTTTCACCATAAAAAATGCAATTATCACCATCATTTTTGAATACATACTGACCCTTATGCAGCTCCATGTAGGTATTTGTAAAAGCATTGACGCTCAAATCTAAATACTTTGCTGCGAAGCCGACATCTTCCAGACTGGGATACACAAAGCCACCACCTAACTTGCAGCAGGCACCACAACCGATGCATTCAAAGTGCAGTCCCTCTGCATAAAAGCGTTGTTTACCAGGGGTTTTGGCCATGCTCAGAACAGACTTTTAACCAGACCACCATCCACGACAATGGATTGTCCGGTGATATAACTGGCCCGGGTTGAAGCTAAAAAGCTAATGACAGCTGCCAGCTCCTCCGGTCGGCCCAATCTTTTCATGGGGATGTCTTTGGCGATCAGCGCAGGGTGAGCTAGATCGGAATGAAGTTCTTTTACACGCTCAGTGTCATGAATGCCGGGAAGGACCATATTTACGGTGATCCCCTGGTCTGCGACTTGAGTGGATAGTGTTTTGGCGAAACCGGTAAGCCCGGCACGAGCTGTATTTGAAAGAATGAGAGAATCAATTGGTTGCTTAACTGATACTGAGGTAATGAAAATAATTCGTCCCCAGTTCTGCTTCTGCATACCGGGCAATACTTCCAAAGCTGAGTCTTTCATGGCAATAAGATTATTCTGTAAAGCCTGATTCCATTGGGTCTCATCTAGATTGTCGTAGGTGCCTGGAGCTGGCCCCCTATTATTAGCTACCAAAATATCAATGGTTCCCCAGGTGGATTCGATCTTGGCCAGTATCTCTTGTCGAGCCTGATTGTCAGCAACATCACAGACAAAGGCTATGACTTCCGCACCTGTTGCAGATCTGATCCGCTTCGCAGCATTTTCAATTCTACTCTCATTTCTTGAGCAGATGACTACGCGACAGCCTTCATGAGCCAGTTCAAGAGCTGCTGCATATCCCAGTCCGGAAGAAGCTCCCTGAACCAGTGATACTTTATTTTTAATTCCAAAATCCATAATTTCTTCCTCAGTAGAGACCAAACATATTATGCCTCTAATGCTAATAGGGAAAGGAACAATTGTCTGCTAATCCTGTTCACTTCTATGGTGCATCGTCTATATTAGGCGGTTTAAAAAATGAAATAAGGAAATTTGAAATAAATGGATTTATACACACTTCTTTTGGCTGTCCCGGCCATCCTCATTGCTCTCACCTTTCACGAATTTGCCCATGCTTATGTGGCTTTTCGTTTTGGCGATCCCACTGCAAAATATATGGGGCGCTTAACTCTGAATCCACTGGCTCATCTGGATCCCCTGGGAACCATTATGATCTTTCTGATTCACTTTGGCTGGGCTAAACCGGTTCCGGTCGACACACGTTATCTGGGAAACCCCAAACGTGATCTTATGTGGATATCAGCTGCCGGCCCTCTCATGAATATGGCATTGGCACTTGTTTCCGGAATATTGATCAGGATCTTCATTGCTTCAGGCTTGGCCAGTGGACAAGCTGGAGATTTTACAAGCATCCTCTTTCAAATGCTTTACTTCTCACTCTACATTAATCTGGCCCTGGCTTTCTTTAACTTGCTGCCTATTCCACCTCTGGATGGATCCAAGATTCTAGCTGGAATATTGCCGCATAGCTATGCGAATACCCTTTATCTCATTGAAACCAAAGGACCCATGATCCTTTTTGGGGTCATCATGTTTGGCTGGGTGACCGGTTTTCATGTTCTGGGTGTAGTGATTGGTCCATTCATCCATTTCTTCACAGGTATATTCGCCGGTATCTAATGTCTGAACTCAAATTCTCCAAGATCCGTCGATTGAGCCGCTTCGAACTTACAGAGGCTAAGAAAAAACGCATTGAGTTTCAGCGTTTAACCTCAAATTATCCAAAACGCAGTATGCTTGGCTTGTTTGTCATGGCCGGAATCATTGCTTATCTGCTCTATTATTTAGCTAAAGTATAAAGGTTTTACAGATGCAAAAGATCGTAGAATGTGTTCCAAATTTCAGTGAAGGTCGTGATTTAGCTGTGATCGAACAGATTACCTCAGTCATCAAAGAAGTTGAGGGAGTCACTCTATTGGATGTTGATCCCGGAGCCGACACAAATCGAACAGTGGTTACCTTCGTGGGAAATCCTGAAGCTGTGGTGGAAGGCGCTTTCCAGGCAATAAAACGTGCTTCCGAAGTTATTGATATGACCAAACATTCAGGAGCTCATGCCCGCATGGGAGCCACAGATGTCTGTCCTTTCATCCCGGTTAGCGGAATGACCATGGACGATTGTGCAGAACTTTCTCGTATTCTGGGAAAACGCGTTGGTGAGGAATTGAATATCCCCGTTTATTTGTATGAGTATTCTGCCACATCACCGGATCGACAGAATCTGGCAAAAATAAGGGCTGGTGAATATGAAGGTCTGGCAGAAAAGTTAAAAGATCCCAATTGGAAACCTGATTATGGTCTGGCAGAGTTTAATGCCAAGTCCGGTGCCACGGTGATGGGTGCCCGAAAATTCCTGATCGCTTACAACGTGAATCTCAATACCCGAGATCAAAAGAAAGCTACTGATATTGCTCTGGAGGTCAGGGAGGCCGGTCGCAATGCCAGGGATCCTAAAACCAAAAAATTCATTCGTGATGAAAATGGAACGCCCATCAAACGCCCCGGAACTCTGAAAGCTGTAAAAGCTGTGGGCTGGTACATTGATGAATACAAAATGGCGCAGATCTCCATGAATCTGGTGGACCTGGAAGTGACTCCCTTTCACATCGCTTTCGATGAAGTTGTCAAAGAGGCTGACAAGCGGGGTTTGCGTGTATCAGGTAGTGAGCTGGTGGGCTTGATCCCTTTAGATGCTATGTTGGATGCCGGGAAATATTTTCTCAAGAAACAGAGATCCAGTACTGCGGTCTCCCATGCCGAGATCATCCGAATCGCTATCCAGAGTATGGGTCTGAATGAGATTACACCCTTCAATCCGCAAGATCGCATCATTGAATATCAATTAGGCTCAAAAAATGACCAGAAACTGGTTGAGATGGGTGTCACTGAATTTGTGGATGAATTAGGCTCTGATTCTCCTGCCCCCGGTGGGGGATCGGTCTCTGCCTTAGCTTCAGCAATGGCTGCCGGACTTAGCAATATGGTAGGTGTTTTAACCTACGGTAAGAAGGGTTATAAAGAGCATTGGGATGAAATTGAAGAATTGAGCAATACTGCTCAGGCCATGAAAGATACATTTCTCTACCTGGTGGATGAAGATACACAATCTTTTAATAATGTGATGGCTGCCATGCGTCTTCCCAAGCAGAGTGCTGAACAAAAAACAGCTCGTGCTCAGGCGATTCAGAAAGCCACTGTCTATTCTGCCCAGATCCCGCTGCAAGTGATGGAGAATTCTCTCAAAATCATGAGTTTGGCCGCTCGGTTGACAGAGATCGGGAATCAGAATTCATTGTCTGATGCCGGTGTCGCTGTCCTCCAGGCTGGAGCAGGGCTGGAAGGTGCCGCTATGAATGTGCTTATCAATATTCCCGGGATTGATGATAAACAAGTGGTAGCGGACTTTGAACAACAGGTTGCTAAATTGAGATCTGAAGCAAAAACTTTATCCGATCAAGTTTTGGCTGCCATTAATTCCAAACTTATCGCAGCTAACTCCTAAGAATCAACGTTCAAATGTCTCGCATTCACATTCTTCCTGATATTCTGTGCAACAAGATCGCTGCCGGCGAGGTGGTCCAAAGACCGGCCTCTGTGGTCAAGGAATTGGTCGAGAATGCGATTGATGCAGAGGCAAGCCGGATAGAGATCATTATTGGCAACGGTGGGCGAGAGCTGATCCAGGTAGTGGATGATGGTCTCGGTTTGGACCGGGATGAATTAGAATTGGCCCTCCAGCGTCATGCCACCAGTAAGATTGCTGAGATCGAGGACCTGTTTCGGATTCGAACTATGGGATTTAGGGGTGAGGCCTTACCCAGTATTGCCTCAGTTTCCATGATGGAACTGGTTTCCAGGGCTCGTGGAAGCGAGAACGCCTATTCTCTGGAAGTGCAAGCCGGAAAGATCGGGGAAGTTCAACCCGCCGCCTGGGAAACAGGTACACGCATCACTGTGAAAAATCTCTTTTTCAATGTGCCGGCCCGTCTCAAATTTCTGAAGGCTAAACGTACGGAACTGAACCACATCCTTGAACGGGTTAAACCTCTAGCACTTATTTATCCACATATCGCATTTAAGCTTATTGCTGATGATAAAGTTATTCTAGATCTAAGAGTTTCCACACCTGAGGAGCGCATTGTATCCATTTTTGGCAGTGAATATCGCAACAAGATTATCAGTGTTGAGGATGCCCGTGGTAACATTAAGGTTAGTGGCTTTATCGGAAATCTCGACCTGGTTCGGGTTGCTCGGGGAGAACAATATCTCTCCATCAATCAACGCCCCATCTCTGACAGACTGATTAATAATGCAGTGTATCAAGCTTATAAGTCGCTGATCCAGAGAGGCGAGTTCCCCTTCTATCTGTTAGATATCTCTGTTCCGCTCAATGAGGTAGATGTTAATGTGCATCCCACAAAGACGGAAGTGAAATTCAATGATGAGTGGCGGGTTTACCACGTGGTTAAGGAAACCGTTGAGAATGGTTTACGTCAGACCCTGAAGGTGATGCCGGGTTTTCAGGATCGCCCCCAATCTGCACCACTATTCCCACCCAGATCCACCGACTTATCACAGACCAGCTTTTCCATTGGTCCGGTTGATCCTAATACAGCTTCAGCACAGTTGCGCAGTGTGGAGGAAAGCGAGATACTCCAGAAGGCCCGACAGTTTAGCCAGGTCCTGGATCAAGGTCCGGAGGCTAGCAAGCCTCAGCGACAATCTGGGGGATTTATCTGGCAGGTGCATAACAAGTACATCCTCAGTCAGATCAACAATGGAATTGCCATCATTGATCAGCATGTTGCTCATGAGCGCATTTTATATGAAGAAGCTCTCTCCGATATGAATGAAAATCAAGGCAGCTCTCAACAATTGTTGTTCCCTGCAACGCAGGAGTTTTCGGCTGATGACTATAATATTTTGGTAGATATCATCCCTTCAATGAACACTCTGGGTTTTCGGATGAGAGAGTTCGGCCCCAGAACGATTCTCGTGGAGGCCGTGCCTACGGGAATGCGTGGAGGCAGTGAGGGCGCCATCCTCAAGGAGATCATTGATCATTATCGTGAGAACCGGGTTTTTGATTATTCACCGGCCAAACGTTTGGCAGCATCCTATTCCTGCAAAGCCGCTGTGAAAGCCGGGGACCCCCTTTCTGAGGAGGAAATGCGCGTATTGGTGGATCGATTATTTGCCACAGAAAATCCTTTTTATTGCCCGCATGGTCGCCCCATTATTATCAATCTCAGTATTGATGAATTGGATAAGCGTTTCGAACGCCATTAGAATGACTGTGTTATGTCATCTTGTTCGTCAGATTGTAATCTGCGGGGCGAAGCTTCAAGTCAAAGGATGAAGCTTGGAACTGCTACACCGAACCCTGAGGTGGTGGCTGAGCTTGTCGAAGCCCTCTCGAAGGGAGAGTCGTATACCACTATAAGAACATTTCGAGAACCTCAATGTCCAATTCTGTTCAAGCTCAGGGAGACACACATTGATTCATCACTATTATTATGAAGCCCATTAACATACATAATCAACTCCTGGAGTTTCCACAGGCAGATTATCTTATTCTGGCTGGTCCAACGGCTGTTGGGAAAACTGATACGATCATTGAGCTGGCAAATCAATACGATGTTGAAGTCATCAGCGGTGATTCTCGTCAGATATATAAGGCCATGAATATCGGTACAGCTACGCCTGAGGCTTCCGTGCTTGAGAAATTTCCACACCATCTTTTGAATGAATTGACCCCGGATGTAACTTGGAATGCAGCTGATTTTTACAAGCGTGCCCGCTATCTTATTAGTGATATTCTCGATCGTGGGAGATTGCCGGTAGTGGTGGGAGGAGCCGGTATGTACCTGGATGCCTTACGATTCGGCCTGTTTGATGAGCAAGAGAAAAGCCCCGTCATACGCCAAAAATACCAAGCCAGAGTTGATGCTGGTGAGGCTGAATCCCTATGGGATCAGCTGCTGATCCTGGATCCGGATTATGCCAAAACTTTCCACTTCAATAATCATAAAAAACTAATGCGTGCTTTTGAGATCTATGAATCAACAGGCTTGATCCCGTCTCAGGCATTTGCAGCCAGCATGGATCCCTTTGAGAAAAAGGATGGTTTCGTTGTCCTTGATCGGGATCGGAAACATTTATACAAGCGAATCAATCAACGGGTGCTGAGTATGTTGGAACTGGGTTTAGTAAAAGAATGTCAGACACTTCTGGAAATGGGGTATTCCTCAGAGTTGTATCCCATGCGGACTATTGGCTATAAAGAGGTGTATGCTTTTCTTCGTGAAGAAATAGATGAAGCTGAAATGATTGCTCTCATTCAGAAAAATACCCGTAATTTTGCTAAACGCCAACTCACCTGGTTCCGTAACCACCCCTTTGATGCCTGGATTGATCTGGGTTCTTGAAGAAATTGAATAGTTCTCACCATCTACGTGAGGGCTTTCCTGAAGGTCGTTCAACAGGAATTTCAAAATATTTAAAGGTCATGGAAGAAAATGGTTCTGCAAAACCTGAGTTTAATATAGGTGAGAATCACAGTTATTTTCTTGTCTGCTTACCTGTATCCAATGGCTGTAATTGAGAAGAAATATTTAGCCCATACTCTGGAGAAAACTTTGGTGAAAAATCTTTCATTGATGAGGGAATATCAATTATGCGTTTAATCATTCGCTTTGGGCAAGATTAAACGTGCTTCATCCGGCTCTTCAAAAGCATTACTTCGAGTAAGTCCATCAACAGCACTATCCCAATCCCCGAAATCTATTTGTCTAGAGAAAGATTGTGCTTTAAGTAATGCTTCAATAAGAGAAGCAGGATTTTGACTTCTTGATAGTGCGCGTAACGCTCGTAGGTAATCATCACGATAGACAGTTGGGATAATAATCTTTTGTAAATCTGACCGTACTAATTCAGCATTCATCATAATTCGTGCAATACGACCATTCCCATCTTCAAAAGGATGTACTTCTGAGACTAAAAACATCTGGAAAATAGCTTTGGAAATTGCGTCTGGCAAACCCTGCTGCATTTCCCAGCCCTTTAGCAGTGTCCCTTTTACTAAATCAGGTTCCACAAAGTGAGTCCTGCCAGCCCTATTAGATTTTAGCTTGAACTGACCGGGTGATTTATCAGTTCGCATAGCCATGACAGACAAGTGCCTAGATTGAAGCAGGTCTTGATAGGATTGATAATCCATGCTTGAGCGACTCATTTCCATGGAATTGCTAATGACCTTAAAGGTACCCAAAACATCATGGGCATCAGTTGGACGTTGTTCAGGTATTAATTGCTTAAAAACGATCTCTCTGGCTTCTTCGAGCTCGAAAACTGTACCTTCGATATAATTTGAGAAATAAGCTTCAAAGAACGAAAAGAGCAGTTTTTCCTCATCTAAATGCTGAGATTCTTGCAGTGCTGGTAATGGATTGCTCTGTAACCTGCTGAAAAGTATACTGAATAGCTCAATCCGATTGGGGTCATACGGCCATCCCTGCGATCTCGCCTTAGTGAGAGGAGATTGCAGATCAGTGCTGGAATGGGTGCTGAGGATAGCACTTATGGTCAGCGTGAGCTTTTGAAAGGCTTTTTCCATGTCAAGGTCACTCGCCTGGTTCTGTGCTTCGTCACGGAGTTGATTCAAGGCATCTTCACCTTTGATACGACAAATCTGATCCAGACGATCTTCAATAACTTCACGATCCAATGTCTTGGATATGCTACTGGTCTGGCGGGATTCCTGAAGGTTCTCCATAAATGCACGTGCTTGAGAGCTGATGTATAGTCCAGCTATAAAGCTAGGATCATCGCTGGTGGCTTTTGGACCAGAGAGTAGATGAATTGTTAGGCCAGGGTAATTGACAATCTTTTTGTACTTATATGTTAGGAATATATGTCCGTCTGCATTTGCACCTCCCTCCAAGGCTGAACGATGACTTAGCACAGCACTAGGATAGAGGTGACCAAGTATAATCCATAGATTACGGCTAATGATCACTTCGTCGCTATCGATAAAATTACTTGTATAAACTCGTGGGATCAGCTTACGGATAAGCTTTTCTTTCAGTAGACGGCTGGTCTTTTTTGACTTGTTCGTGTCAGAACTACCAAAAATGATCTCAGGCAAATTATTTTTCATATCACACCAGTCTCCCTAATAAATGTGCAAATATATTACCTTAACTATAGCATAAAGGCAAATATTTTATCTTAAGGGAATATAAAATGACTTAAGCTGGTAAAAAGAAAAATTTAAGTCAGTTTTTATTCTGTCTTCGACCGCACAAAAAAGAGCCCCGGTCTCCCGAGGCTCTTAATATACTTTTAGATCATACTGTTTAGCATTTGGAATAGCCACAATTGTGACACAGTAAGCAGCCTCCCTCATGGGAGATGGTTGATCCACATTCAGGACAGATAGACATGGTCTTGGAAGTTGCGCTGTTAGATGGTTCTACCATGTTGAAGTGAGCACCACGGGATTCAGTATTGGCCTCCTCCTTTTCAACTCCATTCCGAGTCTGCTTGCTGGTACTCTCTAGATCGAATTCAGCCATATGCTGTTCCAAAGCTTTACCAATAGCATCAGGAGTCGAGAGGATCAATTGACCGTTTTCCCAAACCGGATTGGGCCCACTAATGCCCTTGAGCTGTTTGATGATCTCTGCGACATCCATACCACTTCTCAGGGAAAGGGAGATCAAGCGGCTGATCGCTTCTGCCTGGGCAGCTGCATTCCCACCAGCTTTACCAATGGTAGTGAAGATCTCACAGAGTCCGTCTTCATCATGATTGATCGTAATGTAGAGGGTCCCTTCGCCGGTACGGATACGATGAGTGACACCAAAAGTATCTTTGGGTCGCAGGCGAGGCCGAAGTGCAGGTGGGGCTAAAGCAGCTTCCATATCTGCCAGGGGAGTGGTATCACTTGCAGGTGCTGTTTCCTCAGGTTTTTCTGAAATGAGAATCCCATCGCGACTACCTTCACGGTAAACGGTAATACCTTTAAGGCCGGCCTTGTAGGCAGCTGTATAGATATTTGCTACGGTTTCTACTGAAGCATCCTCTGGCAGGTTGACAGTAGAACTGATAGACGCATCGATATATCGCTGAATAACTCCCTGCATCTTTACTCTGAAATAAGGATCGATATCATGGGCTGTGATGACTGACACCGGCAGATTTTGATCTCCACCAAATTTTTTAAGAATGGTGGGATGAACGACTTTGAACTCGTCGAAATCCTCACCAAAGCCATCATTTTTCTTTACACGACGTTTATAGCTGACATTGAAAATGGGTTCTACACCTGAACTAACCTGAGCGACGATCGCTCCGGATCCGGTTGGTGCTACAGTAAGAATGGTGGCATTCCTGATACCGTGAGTTTTAACCTCATTCTGAACCTCATCCGGGAGATTCTGAATATATTTACTCTGTTTATAGCCATCCCACTGAAAACTCGGGAAAGAACCCTTTTCTTTCGCTAGCTCAATAGAGGTTTTGTATGCTGTTGTAGATAATACTTCCATCACTTCTTCAACAGCTTCCAGGGCTTTATCTGTATCATATTTTATACCGCGGAGCATGAGCATATCCGCTAGTCCTAGAATACCAAGTCCAACGCGCCGGTCAGCAAGGGCATTTTTCTTTTGATCTTCCAGGGCGTGTCGATCCACATTATAGTCAATAACATTATCCAGATAGCGCACACTGAGCCGGACCGTGTCAGTGAACTCATCCCATTGGAAATCACCATCATTGTTAACAAAACGAGCCAGGTTGATGGCGCCTAGATTACAGGCTCCACCATCAGGCAGGGGTTGTTCTCCACAGGGGTTGGTGCTTACCAGGGGACTGCAATACTCAGCATTGTGATAATCAATCATAGTGTCCCAGAAGATAATGCCCGGTTCTGCACTGCTATGGGCTGCAACAATGATCTTATCCCACAGGTCTTTAGCCCGAATAGTTTCGTACACCTTGTCGTTCCAGCGTAACTCAAAATCAGAGTCCAGCTCAACAGCTTCCATGAATTCATGCGTAAGCAGCACTGATATATTGGAATACTTCACTTTGGTCAGGTCACGTTTGACATCGACGAACTCAGCAATATCCGGATGATCCACACGCAGGGTTTGCATGTTGGCGCCGCGTCTACCATGTTGAGCAATCGTATTGGTGTTTTCGCTGAAGAGATTCATGAAACCCACAGGACCACAGGATTCGCCGCCGGTTCCATCGATGGAGGAACCTCTAGGACGTAGTACAGAGAGGTCATGTCCACAACCACCACCATACTTATAAGTTCGGGCTTCTTCTATAATGGAATCATAAATAGCATCAATGGAGTCCTCCTTGATGCCGACAACATAGCAATTATTGAGGGTTGTTTTAATATCTTCGCGTCCGGCTCCATGCATGATCCGACCACCGGGTACAAAACGAAAATCATGTAGAATAGTATAGAAACGGTCTTCCCAAACTTCAGGCGTTTCTTCCAGTCCGGCCATAGCTTTTGCCAGCCGGCGCCAGAGATCTTCAGGTGATGTTTCATCAGGTCCCAGATATTTATTTTGGAGCACACTTTTCCCAAGCTCGTCAAGACCATAATAACTGTCAATATCGGATCCACTGCATGATGTGTCCGGATTGACTATGGCTTCGATTGGTAACTCGGCATCTTGCAGAGGTGTTCTGGTCAGATCCTTTTCGTCGAATTCAAAAGGGAACTGTATGGTTTCGGACATGTAGATTTACTCCTCAGCAGTGTGCTAAACGTTGGTTACTTAACTTCTCTATCAAATAAACTTTGGAAAAATGACAGCGAGAAGTTCTTTGCCCAATTGTTGGTTGACTGGTTAGATGGTGTCCTGCGCGTGACTTTGGTCACAATTTCCCAGCGTGTTGAATATAGAGGGAAGACAAATTATGGCAAGAATCAATTTCTAAAAAACTACATAATGTTGAGCATAATTTGTCTCAAGCGCTACATCTTGTGCTTTGAAGTGAGTCCCTGAGTATCAAAGATTTAGCCTGATTTGATGGTCTTAAGACACCTGCTTTTAGGTGAAGAAGGATAATGTCCAATCAAATAGCAAAACACTAGGCGCCGTTTTTTGCACTTTATCCGCCTTCACAGAAGATCCCCTGACAGTAAACGTTAGGGGAATTTGTTCAATACTGGGTAAATAGGTTTTGACTTGCCCTATCAACTTAAATTCTGTTAATTCTATCAGTTTATTTAAATGCGGGTGTCGCATAATGGTAGTGCCTCAGCTTCCCAAGCTGATGGCGGGAGTTCGATTCTCCTCACCCGCTCTCATTCTTCCCATATCGGATAACCCTTTTTCCCATTGACACACCCGCTGATGGGAAATTCTCACCATTACCGTTATGCTCACAAAACTATAATTTTCACCATATAGGCTAAGCATTTGATTTATGGGATCTTGGGCTGTGGGAATACTTTGTGGGAAAGACCTGATTCCTCCCGGTGGTGAACTCAAACGTATTTCCTGGTCGATCCTCCCGTGAGTCCCGTTGATCCAGACCATCAATTCGCAAAAAAAAGAGCCCATTTAGAGCTCCTTTTCGTTATCGTGAACTCCAGGTCCCAATCGTGCAACAACCTCCTTCAATGCCTCATTTTCGGCTTCTAAGAGGGGCATGCCGCCATCATGGTGTCTGATACCGCAGCGTTCATCCCACTGATAGTGGAGGTCCTCCAATT
>JAUVKO010000092.1 GCA_030596225.1 Fidelibacterota bacterium | reverse complement strand
TCGTAAACTCATCCATATCAGGCTGCCTTATGATCTTCGTGTTCCTCAGTTCGGAAATTTGTCTTAAGCTTCCTTCAGATTCGCAGTCACCCACGACACCCTTGCTCTCGACTAGTGGTTGGATACTACATTCCTCCACAGAGGACTTGCACCACCGAGTTATTAACCATGCACGGCACACAATAAAAAACCCCATGTCACAGACACGGGGTTTCTAAAATCATTCTTTGCGGTCTCCGCGGTTAGAGCTTTTTACCAGGGAATAGGTTTTCCGTCTCTAAAGAATCCACCGGAGGGTCCGTCAGAAGGCAGTTTTGCTGCCCACAGAATGCCCTCGATGCCTTCTTCAATAGAGCGCTCAGCATTAGGACCACCCATGTCTGTTTTAACCCAGCCAGGACAAACAGAGTTAACCTTGACTCTGGTTCCTTCAAGCTCTGCCGCTAAAACACCGGTAAGTGCATTTAGAGCTGCCTTTGACATGCGGTAAGCCGGCCAGCCAGCCTCTATCTTATTCAAAGATCCCATACTGCTGGAAACATTCACAATACGCGGTTGTCGGGCTTTTTTCAACAGGTCATAAAAGACCTGGACCAAACGTAAAGCACCAACGGTGTTAATAGAATAAGCTTCTTCAACAATATCGGGATTAACCGTGAAACAAGTAACCTGGCTTTCTAAGCCACCTGGTTCCATGATCACGCCAGCATTGTTAATTAGAATATCCAAGTGTTCATACTGAGATTGGACATAAGATGAAAGTGCAGTGATATGACGTGCTTTGCTAACATCGGCCTCAAAACCCTCAACATTAAGCCCTGCTTCCTGTAATTTTGCTGAAGCGTTATCAATCTCAATTTTATTGCGCCCCACCATGAACACTTTATAATCGTCTTCCGCTAGAGCCTTGGTCAATGCATGGCCCAAGCCTCTGTTTGCTCCGGTGACAACGGCTACTTTTCTATACATAATTCGAGAATTCTCCTCGTTTATTCTTCAACGACCGAAAGAGAAATTATTCCCCTCTCTGATTGCACTTTCTATAACAGATAGAAGGGACTTAGGCAAGTATTTTACGCGTTTTTTGTGCTCGAAATGAATTTTGTCAAATTTTTCATCGCCTGGTGGCGAATCTTCTCTTGAACTCCGGAATGCCAACCCAACATAAGCCCCAAAGGTCCAAGAGCCATTCGACTCCATTTCCAGAGTTTAAAGTGATCTCTGTGATCAATGATCAGCCCATCTTGAAATTTAAATTCTGCCCTAACTCGATTATATACTGGCCGAGGTGGTTTCCCAAATCCATACCTTGCTATCCACCGTGCCTGACCCGATATATCATCAGCTTTTATTCCAGATATCTTAATTTCCAAAGTGGGGGCTTGAAGACAGAACATGGTCCACATGGCACCAATCTGTTCACCCTTAAGCTCAGTGAATATTGGATCAGAAAAAGTCGCATCTTCATGATAACAGGCGTTCATAGCACTCCCGTCTCTCCTCGCAAAAGCTGCGTACAGATTGCTGATTAAGGTTTCATTAGCATGCATATTATTACTCTGTGAGTCGGGTAGTAAAAATAAAAAGCGCCGGTACTCTTGCGAGCCCGGCGCTTAACTGAATTCTCAAAAAGAATCAGACAGGAGTAACGTTATCAGCCTGAGGACCTTTTTCGCCCTGTGTGACATTAAATGTAACGTTTTGTCCTTCTTTTAAAGACCGGCGTCCCTCAGAGTTGATTGACCGATAATGAACAAACACATCTGGACCGTCTTCCTGCTGAATAAATCCGTAGCCTTTTTCATCATTGAACCACTTGACCACACCGTTGACTAATTGATCAGTCATTTGTACCTCTTTCTTAAAACAATACCACCTGTGGCGGCTTCCTCTCAGTCAGGCTCTTCTGCAAGCTTCTGCAGAAAGCACTTCCGCCCTATTATTGAGCTTTCCTGACTATTGCGTGGAATATTGGACATGGAAATCTAAAAGCAAACAATCATTTATGCCGCTTTTCTCCACGTCTGTCTATGACAATTGTGTTTTTTAGCTAAACACTAACACTCTTTTACGCTCGTTGAGGTTTGCCCGGGAAGCGGGCGCTACTTAACTTTTTGGTATGGCTTTTCCCAGATATTATTTACTTTAAGTGCTAATGAAAAATTTAAAAACCATTATAATAATAACCTTCTTGCTACCCTTGCTTTCTTTTGGTCAAACTGAAGATTTGGACAAAACCATTGATTCTCAGGCTAAAAAACTAAAAGAGATCCGTAAGGAGATCGACCGCCTTAACACAAGAATCAGCAAATCACAAAGGAATGAAAAAGCCACTCTTAAGCAGATCCAAAAATTGGACAAACAGATCGCCATGGTCACACAACTTAAACGCGAGCTCAAAAAAGAGAGGTCTCTCAAGGAAAGTCAGATCAGCATACTGAAAGAGACCATTAGCACGACAGATGAAAAGATTCGGATTATGAAAGAGCGTGCAGCAAGACGCGCAGTCCGAGCCTATAAGATGGGTCACAACCGGGATATTGATCTGCTTTTAACTTCCGGTGACATCCACCAGGCCCTGCGAAGATCAACTTACCTTTCTGCTATAAATAAGGCTGAACGAGAAACTCTTGATGAATTACAGGCTATGATCTTAAGCAATAGGAGCAGTCAAAATAATTTGGCCAGGCGCCTGGGTGAGGTAAAGCGCAATATCCGTGAAGAAGACCAGGCCGGCAGACAAATATCTTCACAGCAAAAGAAAAAAGAGTCCCAGCTTAAAACTCTCAAAAAAAGCAGAAGGAATATGGAGCAGCAGGTAAAAACCAACCGGGCTGCCGCAAAAAAGATTCAGGGTATGATCCAGGATCTGGAAAAGAAAAAGCAGGAACGCCTGCGTGAGTTGGCCCGGCGACGCGGAATGACCATGGATCAAGCCAAGGGAGAATTTGCTAAGTATAAAGGCAAGCTTAGTTGGCCGGTTCAAGGAACGCTGGTCAGTCGCTTCGGACCGCATAAAAACGAAAAACTTGGTACAGTGACCAGTAATCCCGGTATCGATATTGCCGCCAAAAAGGGCAAGGGTGTTAAGGTGGTTCTTGACGGAATTGTAGTGGCCATCACCTGGATTCCCGGATACGGCAATACCATTATCGTTGATCACGGCGATAGTTACTATACAGTTTATGCACATATCGATAATATTCAGGTTAACATGAATGGTTATGTACTGCGTGATCAAATCGTAGCACAGGTGAGTGACACCGGTAGCTTAGACGGAGCTAAACTGCATTTTGAAGTATGGAGAGGAAAAGATAAGGTTGATCCCCTGAAATGGCTGAAGCGATAAACACATTTCAAATTATTGGTCAGGAGCAAACCCGAAAGTATTGGAATACTCTCATTGTTTCCGGTCGTTTTGGACACGCTCATATTCTCAGTGGGCATTCCGGTGTAGGTAAGGATGCCCTAGCTTTTTATATCGCAGCTGCACTTAACTGTAGAGCGGAAGAAAATAAGCCTTGTGGCTCTTGCATAGCCTGTCGCCAACTCCAAAATCTGGAGTATTCTGCATTATATCTGATCTTTGCTCTTCCCCGCCGTTCTGCCAGCCAAACAGATCCCTTTGCAGGCATTAAAGAATCTGAGATGGACTTAATCAACGAAGAATTATCCAAGAAAATTGCCTGGCCGTACTATCATCTGCAGATCGAAGGAGCAAACGATATCCGTATTTCCGGGATTCGTAAACTGCGTAAAGATATCTACCTTTCTATCGATCCAGGAACCACACGTGTGGTAATAATTCTTCGTGCTCATAAGATGAATATTGAGGCCGCCAACGCTCTATTGAAAATTCTTGAAGAGCCTCCATCGGGAACCGTTTTTTTGCTGACCACCGAATATCTTGATCGTCTTCCGGACACTATTCGATCGCGCTGTGCTGTACACCACATGCCTGATCTGAACTGGGAATTGATCAAGAACGATCTTACTGAGAAAAAGGGATTGAACCAGGTCCAGTCTGAGATCTGTGCCCGTATGTCCATGGGAGATCTGGCGGCAGCACACACCTTTGCGGAACAGGATAATACTTTTTGGTTAGATCGTATCCGGGCCACCTTGAATACTCTGGCAGGATCAGATTTTGTTTCTGTCCACAAACAGGTTCTCCAGCTTAAGGATAAAGAGTTGGAGAACGATGAATCTCGACAACAGTTTCTTTCATTACTGATTCTCTTTTTTCGGGATGTTGCTCTGCAGGTTAAGGATGGAGAGACAACATTATGGGTGCCCCAGGTACAACAAATGATCAAACTCTTTCCTAACTGCAACAGCCATGCAGCTATTCAAGCAATTGAACGCACAAAGGATGCTCTGGAACGTAAAGTTCATTTGCAGCTTGCTCTAACTGCCTTATTTTTCGAACTACGAAAACACCTAAAGGGTCAAACCCTATAGGATTTAGACGGGAAAAAAGAATCGAAGGCCCTCGGGTTAACGATCAGGAAATAAATACTATGACTCGCTATATGCAGAACAACCTGAACTCCACTGATGAAAATGACCCTAAACTTCCTGGATATCTTAAAGTTAGCTTCAAAGGCAATCGCCGTGAAACCTACCTTAACCCAGGGAACCTAAAACTTAGATCGGGTGATTATGTTATTGTCGAGACCGAACTTGGCGAAGACATCGGCATAGTAACCCCTGTATGTAATAAAACCATCGGCTGTAATCGCTCTCCCGGTTCTGAACCTCAGTTTAACAATCGTAAGAATGGTGAATCTATTCGCAATTTACTTCGAAAGGCGAATGAGCAGGAGATTGGGAACCATAATGGCAATCGCCGTGATGAACCCGCAGCCTTTGAAAAGGGGCTGGAGCTTATTGCTAAAAATGATCTTAACATGAAATTAGTTGACGTAGAATATCAGCTCGATCGTCGCAAAATGACCTTTTTCTACACTGCTGAAGAGCGTGTTGATTTTCGTCAGTTGGTAAAAGATCTTGCTTATGTCTTCCGGACCCGCATCGAAATGCGCCAGATAGGCGTGCGTGACTATGCTCGCCGTCTTGATGGACAAGGACCCTGTGGTCAACAACTCTGCTGTTCACGCTTTATGGATGGGTTTGAACCAGTGACCACTCAATATGCCAAAGATCAAAATCTTCCTATTAACCCCACAAAGCTCAGTGGCGCTTGTGGTAAATTGAAATGCTGTTTGCGTTTTGAATGGGATTTTTATCATGAATCCATGAAAGACTTTCCCTCGGTTGGAATCCCTGTGGAAACAGCTGATGGCACCGGAACCCTGATAAGCAATGATATTCTTAACCGTCGCTGTTCGGTATCCTTCGAGCAAGGCGGAATAGAAGTTTATGATCTGCAGACCATTCAAAAATCCTTAAAGCACATGAATACTGAATTCAAAGAAAGAAAGAACTAGACTCTAATGTCCCGATTTTATATAACCACACCTATTTATTATGTCAATGATGAACCACATATCGGTCATGCCTATACTACTATTTTAGCCGATGTAGTTGCCCGTTTTCACCGGTCTTTAGGTGATGACACCTATTTTCTCACCGGTACAGATGAACATGGTCAAAAGGTTCAGCAGGCGGCCGAGAAACGTGGTGTAGACCCCCAGCAACATGTAGATGAATACGTGGTGCGCTTCCAGGAAAAATGGGATGCCCTCAATATTCATTATGATCAATTCATTCGCACCACTCAGGAAAATCATAAATCAGTGGTAAGCTACTTGCTCCAACAACTTTGGGACAAGGACCTGATCTACAAGGACACCTACGAGGGTTGGTACTCTGTGGCCGAAGAAAGATTTCTCACTGATAAGGAATATGAAGAAGGTGAATGGCGTGATGTCAGACGTCTTTCTGAGACAAATTATTGGTTTAAGATGTCAGCCTATCAGGAAGACCTGATCAATTATATTCATGATAATCCTGATTTTATTCAACCTGCTTTTCGAAAAAACGAGGTGCTTGGATTTCTCCGGCAAAAATTGGGTGACCTCTGTATCTCACGTCCTAAAGCTCGTCTCAATTGGGGTATTGAGCTTCCGTTTGATAGTGATTATGTGACCTACGTTTGGTTTGACGCACTGACTAACTATATTTCAGCCATTGGCTATCCAAATGAGGAAGACACCTTTAAAAAGTGGTGGCCGGTTGATTTCCACCTTATTGGTAAAGACATTCTCACTACTCATGCTGTGTATTGGCCCACTATGCTCATGGCTGCTGAACTGCCCCTGCCCAAAACCATTTTTGCACACGGTTGGTGGCTAATGGGCGATGCCAAGATGTCAAAATCGCTGGGGAATGTGGTGCGTCCTTTAGATTTATCTGAGAAATATGGAGTTGATGCCCTACGCTATTTTCTCATGCGGGAAATGACGCCTGGACAGGATGCCAGCTTTACGCTTGAGGCATTCATCACTCGCTATAATTCTGATCTAGCCAACGATCTGGGAAACATAGTTAATCGTATTACCAAACTAATTGGTCGTAATTTTGACTATCTGCTTCCAGATCCTGGTGAAACCATGCCGGTTGATGCCGATTTGGTACAACATGTAACCGTACTACGTCAGAAGGTCCGGGATGAGTTGGACCTAATGCGCGTGAATTATGCAATTACCCATGTTTTTGATGTCCTGCGCGAGATCAACCGCTATCTGGAAGAAAATGCTCCCTGGAAATTGATGAAAACTGAAAAAGAACGCGCCGGGGCTGTCCTTTACAACGCAGCTGAGGCTTTGCGGCTCAGCGCTGTTCATCTTTATCCGATTATGCCGGACAAGATTGCACAGCTACTTGAAGTTATGGGAACTTCTGCTCAAGCCCGTTTAGTTAAAGATGATTGGTTTAAATGGGGCTACAATAAGCCCGGCACTAAATTGGGTAAGACCGACGGTCTTTTCCCTCGTATTGAAGTAAAAGAAATTCAGGAAGAAGCAGAAAAACTTGATCTGAAAACAGAAGTCAGTTTTGATGATTTCATGAAAATTGATATCCGCGTAGCTAAAATCATTAAAGCCGAAAAACACCCAAATGCAGACAAACTGTTGAAACTTCAGGTAGATCTTGGAGCAGAACAGCGGCAAGTGATCGCCGGTATTGCTGAGCATTATGCTCCTGAGGATCTGGTGGGAAAATCCGTTTCAATTATAGCTAATTTGAAACCAGCTAAAATCCGTGGTGAACTCTCCCAGGGTATGATCCTGGCTGCTGATGATGGATTAACCGTTTCACCACTGATCCCCCTGAAAGATGTGGAAGCAGGATCCAGGGTTCGATAGATTGATTAACCTTGCGAAGGTTTAGAACCTTCGCAAGGTTTTTCCGCTACCCAACATGAATTTAATAGATACTCACTGCCACCTTAATATTGAACCCCTGCTGGACCGGACAGGTGAAGTCCTTGAGACAGCAGAGCAGCAGGGTGTCAGCAAACTTGTTGTTATCGGGATCGATATTCCAACTTCAGAAATTGCCATTCAACTGGCTGAAAAGTATCCTCAGGTCTATGCCGCTGTTGGAATCCATCCCAATGATTGTGCAAAAGCACCCGATAACTGGGAGAATCATATTTTAGATATGCTTGAGCATCCTCGTGCTGTTGCTGTAGGAGAAACCGGTTTGGATTATTATTGGGATGATACACCTCCAGACTTACAGAAAATCTTTTTTCGGGATCATCTAGACTTGGCTCTGGCTACCGGAAAACCAGCCATTATTCATAATCGTGACGCTGATCAGGATGTTATGC
>JAUVKO010000112.1 GCA_030596225.1 Fidelibacterota bacterium | reverse complement strand
GAGTCTATATGAATTCAAAAGATTTTTCTGTTTTACAATCTTTAAATTTTAAGCATAGCTTGAGCTATGGTTGAAATTTTAAGAGCAGTAAAACTGGAAAAGATGAAGAATGCATAGATTGTTTTGAGGTGTAATTGGTATAACAGAAATACAAGATTATTTCAAATGTTTTTATCAAGGTCATTCTGAGCACTTCGACGGAATTTATCCTGAGCGTCATGCCGAGCGGCTTGTGAGGGCGAAGCTGAAAGCGAAGACCCAAGTCGAGGTGCGAAGTGCTCAGTACAGGCTCCACGAAGAATCTTGGCCCCCATTCTTGAGCTACTTTTTATCCAGATGATACATGGAGATCCTTCGCGGTGCTCAGGATGACAAGAGAACATAAAATATAAGACCAAAAGGATGCAGAATTGAATTTGCAGACTAACTTGCTGAATATCCCCACCAAGGTTTGGAAAGTAATTCTAGGGTTCACGTTATTCCGGACCATGCTTGCCTTAATATTACCGCTAACTCCTCAGGAGGCCTATTACTGGAGTTGGAGCCAGGATTTGGCACTTTCATATTTTGATCATCCACCTCTGGCCAGTTACAGTATTTGGCTGACTACTTCCATTTTTGGACAGACCATATTCGGAATTAAGATTGCTGCTGTTCTCTGGTTTCTGGGGCTAAACATCTTCTGGGCTCGTATGACCCAGGAGATGTTTGGAAATAGCGGACAAACATTCTGGACCCTCATGGCATTGAATGCGACCATTGCCTTTGAGCTCTATGGCTTCGTGATCACTCCGGATACACCACTTTTATTTGCCTGGACAGCAACGATCTACTCTCTGTGGAAACTTATTCAAAATGATGATGCTAAATGGTGGCTCGTAGCCGGATTATTCATGGGTCTCGCATGGTTGGGAAAATACTCCGGGATCATGTTGGTTCCATCAGTGCTCATGTTTCTGTTTATCTCAAAAAATCAGCGCAAATGGCTTTTTACACCTTATCCTTATCTTGGAGTCCTGATTGCGACCCTGATGTTTTTACCAGTATTGATCTGGAACGTTCAGCATGATTGGATCTCTTTTGCATTTCAGGGAGCACGAAGAACCTCGGGGATGGGGACTTGGAAATTACGTTTTGCAGGAGAATTGCTTGGTTCACAATTCTTTATATTAACTCCCTATTTGTTTGTTCTCGTCTTCGCTTCAATCAAGCGTTATGGACTCAAAATATTTGCTGATATGGAAGATAAGGTTTTACTCTTGGTGAGCAGTGGGCTGATTACGACAGTGTTCTTTATTGCTGTAAGCTTCCGCAGCCTGGTAAAAATGAACTGGTTGATTCCGGCATACTGGTCATTCATCATTCTAGGAGTCTATTATCTATATCATAACTCTCAGAGAAAACGCAGAATGAAAATAGGCATTCTATCATCCCTGGCATTCCTCGGTCTGGGAATTTCGGTTGTTGCTTTACCGGATGTACCCCTGGGGGAGGGCAATACCTGGAGTGGCTGGAAAAGCGCTGCAGAGGAAGTAGAGTCAATCAGAGATTCTCTACGGGAAGCGGGAAATGAGGCCTTCATTTTCAGTACAAATTATAAAGCAAGCTCATTAATAAAATTCTATTTACCGGATCAGCCAAGGACCTATGCTCAGGATATTATTGGTAAAGCTGCTCTTCAGTTCGATATATGGCCAAAAGCAGAGAAATTGAAGGGAAGATCAGGGATACTGGTGGTTGATGACCGACGTGAATACCGATTCAAGCACAAGAAAGTAGCACCCTATTTTGATGATATTACGAAACTTAAGACAGTCAAGATCGAAAATTATGGTCAAAGCGTGAGAAAGATTGATATCTATCTCTGCACGGGCTATAAAGGCGCCGGGTGAAGAGGAGCTATACTGAAAATGAATAAGAAACAGATCAAAGCTTACGGATCCTGGAAATCTCCTGTTTCAGGCTCATCTTT
This sequence comes from Fidelibacterota bacterium, assembly GCA_030596225.1. Classification (GTDB taxonomy): domain Bacteria; phylum Fidelibacterota; class UBA8477; order UBA8477; family JABMPR01; genus JABMPR01. The sequence goes on along the minus strand of JAUVKO010000112.1, from coordinate 4,972 downwards.
AGTCCAAAATAGTCTTCGTTTAGGTCAAATAAAAATAGATCAGAAAAAAGTCTTCTGGACAGAGGGCAGACCCTCAGAAAAGGGGCGCACTGCACTCATGGAATGGTCTGCAGGACAAGATCAGCAGGAGCTTAGCCAGACAGATTGGGATGTTCGCACCCGGGCGCATGAATATGGCGGTGGTGCATTCTTGACTGTGAATGGTCGATCTTTCTATATTGATAATCGAGACCAGCAGCTATATGAGATCATAGAAGATGATAAACGTCTTCAACTTACTCATAATGACCAGTTTCGATATGCCGATATGATTCTTGACGATCAACGACAACAAATCTTCATAGTTGTTGAAGATCATTCAGATCCGGATGAAACTATCAATATGCTACTAAGGGTATCCCTGGATGGGAGTGGTGAACAGCATGTCATTGCCCGAGGTCATGATTTTTACTCAAATCCTCGATTGAGCCCGGGTGGCAGACAATTACTTTTCATAAGTTGGGATCATCCAAATATGCCTTGGGATGGCACCCAATTATGGTTGGGGGAGCTCGATACTGACGGAAATCTAAGCCAACTTCAGTCTATTGCCGGGGGGGATGAGGAATCAATATTTCAGCCTCAATGGGATCCCAACGGAGATATATACTTTGTCTCTGATCGGAATGGATGGTGGAATATCTATGAATATTCTCAGGGTGAAACACGTTGTGTCCTGGAGATGGAAGCAGAGTTTGGTCTTCCTCAGTGGGTCTTTGGTATGAGTACTTTTGCTGTCGTGGATTCGGGTAAGTTGATAGCAAGTTACCGGGACCTGAGTGGTTCTCATTTGGTCCAGATCGATATTGGGAATGATACTATCCGTGATTTAGATGTGCCCTACTCTGATATTGACCAGCTTCAAGGTTCGGGCAATCTCATTGCCTTTATCGGAAGTACAAATGATCGTCCTGCAGAGTTGGTAGCTTATGAGTTGGAAACAAATAAGAAGTATATAATACGTCGTGCTTCTGAATCAGATATTCCTGAGTCAACAATTTCAAAGGCAGAGCTGATCACTTTTGAATCGCGTTCCGGGGAATCGAGCTATGCCTGGTTTTACGCCCCGTTAAATCCGAAATGTGAAGCTCCTAAAGAAGAACAGCCACCTCTCATAGTCATGAGTCATGGTGGTCCAACTGCCTATAGTTCAGGAGCTTTTAGCCCGAGTATTCAGTACTGGACAACTCGCGGTTTTGCTATTGTTGATGTGAATTATAGTGGCAGTACCGGTTTTGGTCGTGCATACCGTGAACGTCTGAATGAGACCTGGGGAATTCGTGATGTGGAAGATTGCGCTGCTGTCGCTCAATACCTGGTGCAGGCAGGTCGAGTCGATCCGAATCGTTTGATCATCAAGGGGGGCAGTGCCGGAGGGTATACAACTTTGGCTGCCTTGACCTTCATGGATGTCTTTAAAGCCGGTGCCAGTTACTATGGGATAGGTGATTTGGAGTTGTTGGCTAAAGATACTCATAAGTTTGAAAGTCGCTATCTGGACGGGCTAGTGGGAGCCTATCCTGAAGAAAAACAGCTGTATCGAGATCGATCTCCCATTAACCACACCGATCAATTGGATTGTCCCATTATATTTTTGCAAGGTTTGGATGATCCAGTAGTGCCTCCTAATCAAGCCGAGAGTATGGTGTTTGCCCTTAAGCAAAGTGGAATCCCGGTTGCCTACGTTCCTTTTGAAGGCGAGTCTCATGGTTTCAGGCAGGCTGCGACAATTGTGAAAGCAATTGAAAGCGAGTACTACTTTTACACGAAAATATTTGGAATCGAACCTGCTGATTCACTGGAAGAGATTGAAATATTTAATCTATAATTGGAAGTAATCTCGTTTTCTCAAACCGTCAAACTGAGTTCGTCATCCCAAGCACTTCGGTTTCGCTCAGTACAGGCTCCGTCGAGGGATAAAGTACCGTGGACAGTCTTCCCGAAAGAATTTAATCTTTCACTGCATAATGCAATATCTGTCTTCATTTCCCGCTATCTCTGGACTACGCTAGGGCTATTCCGATAAGTATTTTCATTTGTCAGAGCAAAAAAACTGCAATAATGTGACATTTTTGAACCGTTATTATTAACGGTGGGTACCGCCCTTAAAGATCAGACTTCCTTGATCCCTAAGGCGGGAAAGGCCTGTCTTAGCAGCAAGGAGATGAGGTTCCCTTTTAGTAGGTCTCGTTCAAAAAATGCCGACATTATTGCAGTTAAACTTAGCAAAAAGCGGAAAGTATTTTACAACGTACTAAATTTAATCTGGGCTAAACCAACATCCAACACCTATCGCCTAAATATCCGAAAGGACATTTTCTCCCTCAGATTTTGCCACAATAACTGCACCCATGGTATCGCTGGTTATATTGACAACTGTCCGGAACATATCCAGTGGGCGATCTACGGCCAGCATGGTGCCGACAATAATAGCTGCTTGAGGGTGATTACCCAAGCCAACTGCATCCAGAACGATAAAGATCATGACTAAACCGGCAGATGGGATCGCTGCAGCGCCTACAGACGCAAGAAATGCAGTGATCACAATGAGTAATTGCTGTGCAAAGTTCAGGTCAAATCCTAGTGCCTGAGAGATAAAAAGAACACCGGCACATTCATACAGTGCTGTACCGTCCATATTGATGGTTGCCCCTAATGGTAAAACAAAACTGGTAACTTTGTTGGATACGCCAGCCCGATTTTCAATACAATCCATGGTCACGGGTAAAGTTGCTCCTGAAGAACTTGTGGAAAAGGCAGTTGCCATTGCAGAAGCGATAGCTTTATAATGTTTGAGTGGGTTGATTTTCGTAAAAAACCAGAAGACTAATGGTAAAATGAGAAAGATGTGGAGAGTTAATCCGGTTGCAATGGTTACCATATACCAGCCTACGGCTTTGAATAGCGTAAATCCTGTACTGGCAACTGCTTTAGCAATCAATCCAAACACACCCAAGGGCAGGAATAGGATCACACCCTGAGTCATTTTCATCATGACCTGGAAGAAAGTATCAAACAGATCTTTAGTAACCTTGTATTGTTTCTCCGGCAAAGCCGTAATGGCCATCCCTAAAATGATTGAAAAGAAGATAACAGCCAGGACATCTCCCTTAGCCGCTGCCTGGATCGGGTTCGTCGGAATCATGCGGAGTAGGATACTCCCCAAACTTCCCGGTTGGCTTAGGCTGGATGGATCAAATTCTTCACCACCGGCATGAATATCCACACCCACACCTGGTTGAATGATATTGGTAAGCGTCAGACCAAGGATGATTGCCAACATGGAAGTCAGGAAATAATATCCAAATGTTTTTGCTCCCAGTCGGCCAAGGCTTCTATTCTCACCTATCCCGGCCACACCGGAAGTAATAGAGAAGAAGATGAGCGGAACAATCACCATCTTTAGCAATCGCATAAACAAATCACCCAAAGGAGCTACGTTCATGGCGGCTTCCCCCATGAGTAGAGCATAGATGATTCCTGCGCCCATACCGATGAAGACCTTCCAGTACAATTCGAGATTCCAGAATTTCATGAATGCTTGGCGCAACAACGACATGTGATTACCCTCTATTCTATATAAAAGTGTATTTGACTTGGTACAATATAGAGTCCTAAGGGTTGAAAGCACCTGCCAATTTGTTGTGCATATCCCATTAAACACAAACACCCCGATAAATCGGGGTGCTTACTTGAGTTGAACGGGGAGGAAAAAGTTTAGAAGCGATGCGGGAAAAAACGGTTTCCACGATCTTTTCTGAAATTGTCTTGTCGGTCATCAAAGCGTCCCTGTCTTTGATGCATTCCCAGGCGAAAAATCTTAAATTGATCTTCCGTTAGGATTTTCCGTGCAGCCAGTCGATGATCGACTCTGGCCTTGTCAAGCTGAACTTCGATCGCACCAATTTTATCAATTTGAGCATGGATCTTTTTCTTGTTAGGCTCATCTGCTAGGCTGAGTTGTCTTAACTTTAGGCGCTCAGTTTGAAGTTTAGCACGAAAGTTGATACTTACTTTTTCAAGATCAAAACGTAGATCTTGTATCTGTTTTTCCTGCTCCACTGTCAGATTCAGTTTATCCATCATCTCCCCTGAACGATATTCTTGACCACCAAATCCGCGCTGGGGTTGGGCAACTACTGTAGTAACCAGTGCAATGATCAGAATTAGGAGCAGGGCTGGTTTCTTTAATTCTTTTCTCATTTTGTTTCCTTTCTAAAGGTTTGTTTTCAATTCTGTGTCTTTAGACCGCAGGAGTTCCTCGAAGGTTAAGAAGGAGATATTTTCCTAAGGTAGGCTGCATTTACTGCTTATTTTCCGGTGCTCATTCATTTTAGCCGGGAAGGAGTGAAAAATGCGGTTACCCAATGGCGATATTTATCTCGATTATAATGCAACAACGCCAATAGACCCTTTGGTGCTGGAAGCCATGGAACCATATCTGCGCACAGATTTTGGAAATCCGTCCAGCAATCATGCTGTAGGGCAACGCTCTCATCAAGCAGTAGAATATGCTCGTAGCCAGCTTGCCAATCTGCTCCAGTGCCATTCGAACGAAATTATTTTTACATCAGGTGGATCAGAAGCTAACAACTTAGCGCTAAAAGGCATTGCCTCTAAGGTTGCTCATCAAGGGCTGCATATTGTCATTTCCGCCATAGAGCATCCTGCTATTATGGAAGTGGCTCATTACCTTAGAACTCAAGGATTTCGAATCTCCTATCTACCGGTGGATGGTCAGGGAATAGTTCATTCTGCAGACCTGGAAGAGATCATTACTTCTAAAACCATACTTGTATCGGTGTTACATGCCAACAATGAGGTCGGCAGTATTCAGACGATTCGTGAATTTGCGGATATCGCTCATAAAGCAGGAGCTCTCTTTCATACTGACGCAGCTCAGTCTGTATCCAAAGTTCCTGTTAATACAGAT
>JAUVKO010000143.1 GCA_030596225.1 Fidelibacterota bacterium | reverse complement strand
GGAACTAGACATTATGTTTGGCACAGGATTCTCTTATGAAGGGGATATCCTTGATCTCGCTCTCAAAGCTAACATTGTCCAGAAAAGCGGATCCTGGTTTAGCTATGGTGAGGATCGTCTAGGTCAGGGCAAGGAAAATGTAAAAAACTTTTTCAAAGACAATCAGGACCTTTTTGAAAAAATAACAGGTGAAGTTCGCCAATTTCTTGGGATGGATGAACCAGAAGATAAGCCAGAGACACCGACTTCCTGAAGTGTTCTCGAAGGATAGACGGGTAAGTTGGTGCCAGACTATGCAAATGATTGTAAGCTCTACATAATGACTCAATTGAAGAATTAGCTGAATATAAGAAAAGACGCAAGATTTTGCGTCTCAATAATACCAATTGTACTTCATAGGTGCACTATAACGGGAAAAGATGCAGAAATTTAGTGCAAGTATGAGGTGCAATTGGTATAAGTTGGAATTGTGGTCTATCTTGCGTGTAATGATCATTAATGGACCATAGTAACCATAAATACTCTCGGCGCTCTTAGCGCACTTTGCGGTTTAATCAGGTAGATTACGTACAGTACAAAATTATGCCCAAAATCACAGCCATCACACAACAGAAAAAACTACAGCAAAGATTCTCACTGTTTGTCGATGGAAAATTCGAGATGGGGGTTGATGGATCACTTGTCCTGAAATATGATCTGAAGATAGGTACTTCTTTTACAGTAACGCTTAAGCAGGACCTTGAGAATAATGATCGCTTGGAAATGGCTTATACCAAACTATTGAATTTTATCGCCTATCGTGAGCGATGTGAATTCGAGGTCAATCAATGGCTGTTTAAAAAGGGATACTTTGATCTGGAAGAAGAATTAATTACACGCCTTAAAGATAAGAATTATTTAAGCGATGCACGCTATGCAAAGCTTTTTGTACGTGATAGAGTGAAACTTAAGGGCTGGGGACCGATTCGTCTGCGTCATGAACTGGCGTCTAAGCGAGTCGCTAAAGGTATCATTGAAAGAGAAATTGATTCTATCCGTGATGATTTCGATTTTGACAAAATGGCGATAGAGCATGTCTCTCGCAAACTGAAACACTTAAAAGTACCTACATACAAAGATAAAAAGCGGCTTTGGTCACTGCTCCAACGTCGTGGTTATGAGAGTTCTTCCATAGCAGCAGCTTTATCAAATATCAGTTTTTCAAAAGACGAAGACATTTAAAACAGTTTTTTATTTTTAATAAAACAACTTGGGAGATCGATCATTAATTCCTAAGTTTGGGCAATCCCAAACAGGTAGGAAAAATGATTGATCGCATAGTGGAACTACTGCGACCAAGACCAATGGTTGTAGTCACCTTCGCATTTATACTTGGAATACTAATCGAACACAGGCTTCATTTAGGAACGGAAGTCATACTGCTGCTTATTCTGATTGGAAGTCTATGCTTTACTGTTTTCCCGGGAATTCGACGATGGGGGAGCCTACTTCTATTAATACTCATGGCAGGCAGTTTGAGATTTGCCGTCAAGGACATGCAGCCCAATAGTGCCTTCTCTCATTTCGTAGCTGTAAAAGACACTGTCTATCAGGTTTCTGCAGTTGTCAGTGTTATAGGGAAAACTCGTCGGGAAACTCCAAAATACACACTTACACCATTCATGATCGATAAAATGGGAATTTCAGAGGGAAGCATGATCCTCTACGCTAAGGATCTTGTATCGATTCCAGGCATCGGTGATACGCTGGTTGCTCCAATGACCCTTAATCAACCTCGTGAACGTAGAAATCCACATGATTTTGACTATAAAAACTATTTAGCCAAACAGGGAATCTTTTATGAAGGATTTATTCAAAACGTTGATAGGGTTGAGATTCGCCATTTAAATACATTTAATTTAGAACAGATCATGATGTCCCTGCGGGTACAGATAAAACAATATTTTCATAAATATATGACACAGCGCTCAGCCGGGATCTTGTCAGCATTGATTCTGGGAGAACGGAGTGAGGTCGATGTTGAAACGAAGGCAGATTTCGCTAATACCGGAGTTATCCATGTTCTGGCTGTAAGTGGATTGCATGTTGGTTATGTCTCTCTCATTCTGATAACAATTACGGGAATGCTCCGCCTTTCATATCGCCCGCAAATGATACTGGTGATCATTGGTTTAGGATTCTATGTAATCCTTACCGGGGGCGCAGCCTCAGTCATGCGGGCATCGATCATGGCAGCGTTAATTCTAATTGCTACTATGTTGGAAAGGAATACAGATGTTTTTAATATCTTAGCAACAGCTGCCCTGTTTATTCTATTGATCGATCCATCACAGATCAGTGGTATAGGATTCCAACTCTCGTTTTCAGCCGTTTTTAGCATTGTCACACTTTTTCCAATTCTTAGGAAATGGATTCCGGTAGTTAATTTCCCAAGACTCCCTGTATTAGGCAGCAGTATTAACACTATTGTTGACCTTTTCTTTGTTTCGCTTGCTGCACAGTTGGGAACATTGGCCTTGACGATCTATTATTTCCACAAGATTCCGCTAATCAGTCTTGCAGCAAATCTCATTGTCGTTCCACTAATTGGCCTTATCGTGGCGACTGGTATCAGTTTTCTTCTCTTGGGACCTATAAATCCATTGCTATCTGAGTCATGGGCAGCACTGTTAGATGGAGTGATAGATTTTATGCTTTGGTTTGTGCAATTATGTGCACGCTTTGAATGGGCATATATATCAACCCGTTCAATACATCTGGTCGAAATTATTCTGATCATCACCGCTCTTTTTGCAATAACCATAATTCAGAGATGGAAACTGGCAAAATTATGGCTCATATTGCTTTTATTGTGGGGCAATTTTCAGATTTGGCCTGACATTATTCATTCGGGTCAATTGGAAGTGATTATGCTGGATGTGGGACAGGGAGATGCAATCATAATCCACACACCCAATGGAAAAACAATAGTGATTGATACCGGTGCGCGATTTGGAGGCAAGGATATGGGCAGGGATGTCATTTCTCCCTTTCTGACACAACGAAACTGGTCTCGGATCGACTTGCTGGTATTAACACATCCCCATAATGATCATATTGGTGGTGCCCAGTATCTTTTAACCCATCACCCTGTGGAAAGAGTTCTTAATCAAAATATTGAGTATGATTCTTACGGATATCAAAAGCTTCAGGCAACATTGGATTCATTGAAGATTCCCACTCAATCTGTTTATACTGGAATAATTGATTCCACATTAGCTCCCATTTATCTGAGAGTGACTGGACCTAAATACTTTGCGGCTGAGGAAGAACCTTCAAACGTAAATAATGTCTCTATTGTACTGCAACTCTTTTACGGAGAGACTTCGTTGCTGTTAACAGGAGATGCTGAGCATGAAGTTGAAATGGATCAGTTGCCTTTAGGATCACTCTTGAAAAGTGACTTAATCAAAGCACCTCACCACGGTTCCCGTACCAGCTCAACTGATTCATATCTGGCTTTGGTAGATCCCAATGTTTGCTTCATTAGTCTAGGGAGAGGGAATAAGTATAAGCATCCTGCACCTATCACTATAAAGCGCTATCAAGATAGAGATGTTATGATTCATCGAACTGACCTTGATGGTGCTGTTGTTTATACCAGTGACGGAAAAAGCTGGAGGCATCAGCAATGGAAATAATCGGACATTGAGGTACTCGAAATGTCACACACTTCTTTAATCCACGATTTTAAGAGGGCTTCGATTTCACTCAGCCACCTTCTCAGTTTAAGGTGAATACTGGACGTTGAGCATATTCGAAACGTGTATACCAAATAACTAAACAAAGGAGTAAAGAATGTCAGTAGGATATCTTTACATATTAGAGTGCTCTGATGGGAGCTACTATACGGGAAGCACAATTGATATAGAACTCCGTTTACGACAACATTTAGTAGGGGAGGGATCAAACTACACAAAGAGACGATTACCCGTGAAACTATTGTATGTAGAGGAGTTCCTTCATATTGATGAAGCATTTTATCGTGAAAAACAAGTTCAAGGATAGAGCAGGAAAAAGAAGGAAGCATTAATGCAGGGTAGGGTTGAGGATTTACCCGAATTGTCAATTGGATGCAATAGAAAGTAGGCTTCGACAGGCTCAGCCGCCGAATCTGGACGTTGAGCATAGTCGAAACGCCCAGTGAGTGGCAAGTTGTAACCGAGGGCTTCAAAGTGTCCTCGAAATGTCATACACTTCTTCAATCCATGACTTCGAGAGTACTTCGACAAGCTCAGTAACCACCTCAGTCTTCATTTCCTATTCAATATTTAATCAGTTTCTATAATGATGTCCAATTGCCATATTGTATGCAAGGTCAAACAAACTTTCGGAGAGAACTGATGCCCGTCCCTATTCTCATAAAAAATGCCCGTTGTGTTTCATCTCTTGGCATCATTCAGCAAGACGTCCTTCTGGAGGACGGTAAGATATCAAAACTGGGAATAATCAACGAGAAATATGCCGAACATATTGTAGATGCCAGTCTGCTTTATCTGTTACCGGGGGCTTTAGATCCCCATGTACATTTCCGGGATCCCGGACTGTTTTGGAAAGAGGATCTTCGAACAGGTTCCAGAGCTGCTGCAGCCGGTGGCGTTACCGGGTTTTTTGATATGCCGAATACAAAACCATCCACGATTAGCTTTGAAGCCATGGCTCAGCGAAAGAAGATCGCTTCAAAGCAAAGTATAGTGAATTATAATTTCTTTATTGGAGCCACAAATACGAACCTGGATGTTCTTAATGATGTGGAAAACGTTCCAGGTATCAAGATCTTTATGGGGTCCTCAACTGGAGATTTGCTCGTAGATGATGTGAACGATCTGGACCATATATTTGCCAATGGATCGCGTTTGATTGCTGTACACGCAGAAGATGATGATATCATTAATGCAGCGAAGGAAATCTATAAGAATTCTAAGGATTTTAATGATCATCAATTCACCAGGCCTCCGGAGGCAGCTCTGAAAGCAACCACTTTAGCTGTTGAGTTAGCCATCAAATATCAGCGACGTCTGCATATCTTGCATATGACCACCAAGGATGAGGTTCGCTATCTGGAAATGCAGAAATCGAAGGCACCAATCTCCGCAGAAGTTTGTCCACAACATATGCTGCTTAGTGCACCCTTTATCTATGAGAAGCTTGGTGCATATGCACAAATAAATCCCCCAATTCGTGATATGATCCACGGAGAAGCTCTGTGGAATGGACTTGTAAGCGGTGTGATTGACTGCATTGCTACTGATCACGCTCCCCATACTCATGCAGAGAAAGCAAAATCCTTTGGAGAAGCACCTTCCGGGATGCCCGGTGTCGAAACTTCACTACCATTAATGTTGGATCGAGCAAACAGAGGAATGTGCAAGCTTGAAGATGTTGTGAAATGGATGTGTGAGAAACCGGTTGAACTATATCATGTGAAGAACAAGGGGCACATCCTTGAAGGCTACGATGCTGACCTTGTTTTGATTGATATGGGCGAGCAGAAGACCATTGAAAACGGTAAGTTGTATACCAAAGTCAATTGGAGTCCCTTTGATAGCTGGACCACAAATGGATGGCCGGTGATAACCATTGTGAATGGTCACATTGTATTTCAAGAAGGCGATATCGACGAAACTGTCATGGGGCAGGAAATCAATATTAGATCGTAATTATTTGCTTGGACTTAAGCTCTAGCTGGAAAGATTCTTCAACAGAAAGTCAAAAACATGTTGGGCTATCAGTTTATGTCCATCAGGACCAGGGTGAATCTGATCCTCTGCCCACGAAAGTGCCGGTGATTTTAGGACGGCTTTATCAAATACTGCCTGAATGTCCAAAACCGGAAGTTTGTATTCTTCTCCCAAACCTTGAACAACTTGGATATATTTGG
>JAUVKO010000281.1 GCA_030596225.1 Fidelibacterota bacterium | reverse complement strand
TATAACTATCCAGGCTCTTTCGGGATCCAAAGTATTTCTCAAAGCAGATATTATGCCAGGTGATATTCTCATAGTTAAGGGACATAATGATGTGAAAGATAACACATTGCTGGATATCGTGGAGTAGGGGAAGGATAAACCCATGAAAATCTCAAAACAGGCGATCAATCACCCAACGAGCGTCATCTTTGGTGCACTGATTATTTTTATAGCCAGTCTGGCAGCCTATTTCACTCTCCCATTGGAACTGGTGCCACGTATCGACATTCCCTATGCCTTTGTTTCAGCTACCTATGTTGGAGCGGCACCTTCAGAAGTGGAAACAGAAATCATCAAACCCATTGAAGAAAAATTGGCACAGTTACAGGATGTAGAAGATGTAACAGGCTACGCTATGCAGAATGTGGGGTTCATTACTATAAAATTTTCTGCAGATGCCGACTTGAAACAAAGTATCGATAATCTCAAAGAAAAAGTGAACGAGGCAATTCCTGAACTGAGTGATGAGGTAGAAAATGTTACTGTACAGGATGTCGATTTTGCCGATTCTCCTATAAGTATCCTAAACATCTATGGAGATTTTTCACCTCATGTATTACGTATTCAGGCAGAATTGATCAAAGATCGCTTGACTCGAATTTCCGGTGTGAATCAGGTAGAAATGTTTGGTGGTGAGGAACGTGAAATAGCTGTTGAACTTGATCCGAACCTGCTTCTGGCAAATAACTTGAGCATCCCTCAGGTCCTCATGGCTTTGAAACGAAATAATCTGAATTTTCCTGGTGGAACTGTGAAACTGAAAGGGCAGGATATCTTTGTTCGGACGGTTGGCAAATACTCCGAGATCAGTGACATTGAAAATACTATCCTTGGCGTGGATGTGACCGGTAACATTAAACGTATCCGTGATGTAGGAACAGTGATAGATGGCTTTGAGTTACCCTCCAGCTATTCCCGGTACCAAGGGAAAAATAGTGTCACTTTATTGATTGCAAAACGTCCGGGAGCCCATATTGTCGAAGCCACCGAAGAGATAGAAGCAGTGGTGGATGAACTGGCGGAGAAATTTCCTCAGGGGATGAAACATGCCTATACCGCCAGACAGGCAAGCGATATTGAGAAACAGAACAGCCAGCTCAACCAGAATGCAGCTTGGGGTATCCTGTTCGTGGTCCTTGTTTTGTTAGCAGGTATCGGGTTTAAAAATGCAATAATTGTCTCTATCGCACTTCCCTTTGCGCTTATGTCTTCATTTCCGTTGATGTATCTTTTTGAGGTTGATCGAACAGGCATTTCAATGTTCGGCTTGATCATCGTTCTGGGTATTGTTGTTGATGGTGCTATCATTGTCGCTGAATCAACATATCGCCATATGGAAGAAGGTCTCAATCGTATAGATGCCTCCATCAAAGCCATTGATGAGGTTGGTATCCCTATCATGACTGCAGTCTTGACTACCATGGTTGCTTTTGCACCCATTATCTATATGTCTGGCACTATGGGGCAATTTCTTTCAGTCATTCCCAAGGTCGTTATTTTTACTTTAGTCGGTGCTTTCCTGGCTGACCATTTTTTAATTCCTGTCCTCGCATCCAAAATGATGACATTAACTGAACGAGCGGGAATGCTAAGTGGGGAGTGGATTGGTAAACGGTTTTATACACGATTGGTTGGTTGGGCTCTGCGTCATCGGTGGACGGTTGTATTTGGTATCACTATTGTATTTTTTATGTCAATTGCAGTTGTTGGGATTTCTGCTGTTAGCGATGTGAAACTGGTGAAATTGCAAATCTTTCCCAAAGTTCCCAAGCCAAGGATTATTCTTGATGTAAGAACTCCAGCCGGAAGTCAGTTGGATTATACAGACAAAGTGGTAAGAGAACTGGAAACTTACTTAAAGACCTTTAGCGAGGTTGATCGATATGTCTCAACCGTTGGCGAGAGTGGGGTTCAGAATGTTCGGATTGCTCAAGGAGGTGGTAAGGGATCGGAAATAGGACAGATCAATGTTGATCTGGTTGATACTGAAGATCGCGACCGATCGGTTGAAGAACTGATCGAATTCATGGATGCTGAACTTTCTCGTATTCCCGGTGTCGATATCACACTTCAAACTATTCAGGAAGGTCCGCCTGTCGCCAGTAATGTGATTATTGATATCAGTGGTGATGATCTGTCGGCAATTGGTTTTGTGGCCGAACAGGTTAAGCGAGATCTGTCAACTATTGAGGGAGCATTAAATGTGGTGTCCAGCTTGGGTGTCCGGAGGACCGAATTCCAGGCTAATGTTGATCATGATCGGGCTGCCAGTTATGGACTCTCCAGTCAGGAGATCAGTAACACTCTGGCTGCTGCCATGATTGGATTAGAAGCAACTACTTACTCTGATGGTCTGTATGACATCCCTGTGGTGGTCCGTTTGGCTGTTGACGGTAATAATGTGGTTGATGCCATTCGGAACCTTAACATTATGAATCAAATGGGGAAGATGGTGCCCTTTGAAAATGTTGCTTCATTAGAATTGGGCAGTAGTGAAACCCTGATCAAACATAAGGATTTCAAACGAAATATCTCGGTCTCCTGTGATTTGGCAAA
>JAUVKO010000264.1 GCA_030596225.1 Fidelibacterota bacterium | reverse complement strand
CAACCACAGCACGAAGGTTAAGTATTAAATCCAGGAACACTAAACAATCTCACTCGACATATATGATATCCAAGGTCGCATCATCCAAACATTAGTCTCTGAGCCGAAACCAGCTGGTCATTACGAAGCTCAGTGGAACGGTACAGACAGAGACGGCAAACAAGTCGCCGCTGGGATGTACTTCGCCAGGCTGACAGCAGGTGCCCCGCATTCTGACGGGGTACAGTATTCGAGTGTTGTTAAGATGGTTTACCTGCGATAGAGATATATGCGATTAACTAGGCAGTACCACTTATTACTCGTAGCAATTTTGTTCCAAGCAATTTGTGGGAATATGTATGCTCAAAACACCGTATGGTCCTGCATTTATGATACTGGTGTTGCTGAGTATGCAACAGGCATGGCGGTCGACCAAAGGGGTAATATTTTTGTAACTGGTGTCACTTCTACAAATAGTTTCCTCATTAAATATAACCAATTCGGAGAGATTGCATTAGTTAAGGAATACCTTGTAGGTTATGTTGATATTGCGATCGACCACGATGGCAATATTCTCCTTATCAGTACCGTAGTGAATGATTCGTTAGGAAAAGATATTTGTGTTACTAAATGTGATAGTACAGGAAATATCCTTTGGAGCAAATCATTTAGCAATAATGAAGTTGGTGTTTACGAATACGGATATGGGGTTGATGTTGATTCAAATAATAATATTGTCATTGTAGGTAAAACTAACACTGAGTCTGGTTTTGGTGCATTCATTACTTTAAAATGTGATTCCGAGGGGAATCTTCTTTGGATGCGTATCCATGACAATAAATGGGAAGATTATCCTCAAGATATTACTGTTGATAAACATAATGATATTGTTGTAATAGGTTATACAGACAATGGCATAAATTGGGATTGGTTTACAATAAAATATATGGCAAATGGGGATACTTTGTGGACAAGATCTTACGATATTGCTCAAACTGACTGGGCATATGGAGTTACCACTGATAATGCAGCCAATGTGATAGTTGTTGGCGAAACGCATGACTTCTATCCAGGTAGTGGTGGAAAGACTGCAATGGTTGTTAAATATACATCAAGCGGTGATACTCTTTGGTCAAAGATTACAAAAGATACACTACAATATTCGGAACTTAGTGTTTTCAACGATGTTGTAACAGATTCTTGGGGCAATGTATATTTAGCTGGGGAATATGGTACATGGGATACATTAGGTCACCTCTGGATAGATTTCTGTATTACAAAGTTATCGCCTTCAGGTGATTCATTATGGACAACGTTGGTTGATTTTGGCCCCAGGGATTTTGTATTAAACATAGCACTCGACCAACAAAAAAATATTATTGTTTGTGGTACAGAAGAACCCTGGCCTGGTGGACCATATGAAGATTACAATGTGGTGACAGCTAAATTGAGCAATAGTACTACTAATCTTATTGATCCTAAGTGCAACACTTCTCAAGCCACCATGTTTTCACTAGCACAGAATTACCCTAACCCCTTCAACCCAAGCACGACCATCGAATACGAGCTACCAGAACACTCAACAGTGACACTCAATATCTACGACATCCAAGGTCGTAACATCCAAACACTAGTCTCCGAGTCGAAACCAGCAGGTCACTACGAAGTTCAGTGGAACGGAACCGACGAACCCGGTAAACAAGTCGCTGCCGGGATATATTTCGCCAGGCTTCAAGCCGGTCAGTATTCAAGTGTTGTTAAGATGGTTTATTTGCGATAAGGAAGATCTTCCGGTAGGTTTAGTCTACAAAGCGGCTTTTGGGTGTCTAAATTGAGTTTGGGCAACCGGAAGCCGTTTTGATTTTAGCCTGGAGGAAGCAATGTATCATACCCATAGAAGTGTCTATGACCGAAGTCTTGAAAAGACCCGAAAGCAAGTTTTCATCAACAGCCTACGTAAGGAGTTTGAACTGTCTCCAGCAGAGAGCCAGGGAGTACTGGAACTGGCAGAAAGATGTTTGTTTGGGGAGACTCCCTCGAACCTTGGGCAGATCAGATTTATCTGTGTATCTCTTACAGCCAAGCACGGTAAATCACTGAAAGATCAGGATCTATTGGAAGTATCTTTAAATCTGGATAATGGTATTGATGACCTGAATGTGTTGAAGAACCAGGGTCCTGAGGCACTACGTCAGTTAAAGATTTTACGTTTAACTGAAGAAGCATACTTGGCAGGTGGTCTTCTGACTCAGGAGGATTTGGGTCGTATCCTCCAGGTATCCAGCCGAACAATCAGGAAGGATATGCAGGCCTTACAACAAGACGGCAACACTATCCACACCCGTGGCAATGATCATGATATTGGTCCTGGAGTGAGCCACAAGACTCAGATCATTGATCACTATCTCTCCGGCATGACCTACCATGAGATTATGCGTAAGACCAGACATAGTGCCACAGCTGTGAAAAATTATGTGAGTACCTTTGGGCGTATGCTGATCATACTGAACAAAGGAATAACGCGAGTCATTGAGATCAGCCGTTTATTAAACTGTAGTGAGCGATTGACTAAAGAGTATCTGGTGCTGTTTAAAAAGTACAAACGAGGTGATCATTGGCCTCCCATTTACATTGAGCTGATCGATCAATTACAGGTAATGTATCCCTCTAAAAAAAAGACTGGGGTGCGGGTATGATACCAAAGAATAATGATCGTTATGCCTCAATCCCAAAGCGTAGCTTCCGTAACAATATTATCCACCATATTGAGCATAATTACAAGCTGGTTGGTAGCCACAAGGTGATCCAGATGATGGCTGATGACATCGTTGAGCTGCACAAGGAGTTTTATCCTGAAACAACTACTGTTGGTTCTGGCAGTATAGTCTGGCAAACTACATCAGCCACTGAAAGGAAGCCTGGCTATGGAACAAAGGTTGAAGACCAAAAGATTAAAACTGTTATCCTA
>JAUVKO010000222.1 GCA_030596225.1 Fidelibacterota bacterium | reverse complement strand
CATTAGCCGTGACGATCATGCCGCCTTCTGGATTATAAATATGTGGCATATCCTCGAAGGGGATGTAACCATCCCAATCATATTCACCACTGCTTCCCGGAACAGGAAATATCCCGGAGCCCTTCTTTCTCAAGGGGACTTTCCCGGCACCATAATAACCAATATTACCATCTACATCAGCATAGATATAATTCTGAGGAGCAGTTGAAAAATGGGAAACAGCAGAAGTGAATTCTCCCCAGTTTGAAGCATGATTCAACCTATAGAAAGCTTCCAGTTCTCCATTAAAGTGATGACCGGTCCAGGATAAGGCTAGGACCTCTTCATCTTCTTTGATCACGGGACCGTGTATAGATTTACGAATCTCTAATTCCTCAAGGCGAAAGCCACTATCTTCGCTATCATCTTTGATGCGGATAGTTTCCGGAATAATCTCAAAATCCATCCAGGAATTTTGATAAAGATACTGATAGCTATTTTCCGGGTTGATCTCCTCGATAAACAAATCCTGAACATCGGGACCCATATTGGTCAAACCCCAGGCAATGTTTCGATTGTGACCGATCAATGCTGCAGGCAGACCTGGGAAGAATACTCCAGCGACATCCAGTCCTGGAGCATTCAGATGGGCAAAATACCATGGCCCGGGTAATCTGGAGCCATGCAAATGAGGATCACTACAAAGAATGGGCATCCCGGAAACAGATCGGGCACCGGATACTACCCAGTTGTTCGAGCCCCCATTTGTTCCCAGTAATTCCTTTAATTCAGCTGCTTGTGTAATAAGTTCAGCATCTCCTGCTGTGGAAGCACCAAATTCATCCATAATCTTCAAATGCTCAGAAGAGTAATACGGAAATAATTCAGCGGCTTGTTCAATTCCTAGTTTCTGACTTATTTGTCGATAGATCAATTCTATATCATAGTTGTATGACAGTTGCCAGCTCTGTAATTTGCCAATGGCCAGCATGTCGGAAATGGTCCACAATTCAGGACTGTGACCCAAAAGTCTGAATTCTATCGGCAGATCCGGGTCAGCTTTTATAAAATTATTGATGCCATCAACAAAATGAGTGAGCATGGCTTGTACTTGTGGCGGATTGCTCTTGAACAGGGCTTGAGCATCTCGGGGACGTAACATGATCTTTCTGAGAAAGCGGTCTGATTTCAACATACTTTCGCCAAGAATTTCACTAAGGCTACCATTCCCGGCCGCTCTTAGAAATTCCATTTGAAATAGTCGATCTTGAGCCATGGCATAACCTAATGCAAAATAAGCATCTGTTTCAGAGTCAGCGAAAATATGAGGAATACCGGCCTCGTCCCTGAGAATTGAAACTTCAGCATCCAGACCCTTGAGCTGTAGGGTTCCAGTGTGTTCAGGAATACCAATTTTTAGATAATGGTTGATATACCAACCACCCAATAGTAGAATAATAACAACAGCAATGATGATTTTCTTGATCATGATAGCCCCTTTTTAAAAATCATTTTTTGATGGGAATAGGTTAGTTGATTACTGTATTGAATAAAATGGTTTTTCTGTGTGCTAGCGACGTAGCATACTACGTCGCTACAGTCAACCACCCAGGACCTTTGCCACCTTTTCGGCCAAAGACAAATATGTAGTCAACTTTCCACCAAAGATATGCAACAATTTCGTATTGCCCCTGGTGTGGAGATCCAGTTTGTACTCACGACTTACATCAGACATTTTACCTTTCTTCCTTACGAGAGGCCGCACCCCGATGTAAATATCACGAACATCTTTCCGTTGAAAATGATGGCCTGGCTTGAGGTAGGCGTTCACCTGATCTAACAGGTACTGAACATCCGCCTCTTGAGCATGTAGCTCGTCCATTGTACAGTTTTCCTCACGCTCTGTGGTGCCAATCAGGGTTTGATCATTTTCAGGCTCCGGGATAATGAAGAAGATACGTTTTTCCCGGGTTTGCATAAACATGAGTTCCGGAACAACAAGCCCGTCAAAAATCAAATGGATTCCACTGACCTTACGGATATGGAACCTGGTCGGTAAGCCATATCTCTCATTCACCTCATCTATCCAGGGACCACTGGCATTCACTAAAACAGCAGATGTAAATTCACCGGCAGAAGATTTGAGGTGAAAGCCACTATCATCCCAGTTAATACTTTCCACATCACAATGCACAATGACAGTTCCACCCAGCTTCTGGAAATCATCAGCGACTCGACGGGTTAACTCTCGATCGTGGGTTTTAGCGTCCACATAGGAGAGTACTGACCGAAGGTTGTTCTCAGAAAAAGCAGAAAAGCGTATTTTGAAATCTTCAATTCTTTCTAAGCGAGACTTTCCTGCTGAGCGAGAACCAGAAAGCAGATCATACATCCACAGGCCTGTACGGATCATCCAGGCAGGACGGGGACTACTCTTGTAAATGGGTAAAAAGAAGCGCTTATATTCGACCAGATCCGGATATTTCTTGACCAGACGCTGACGATCGTGGAGAGATTCATGCACTAGATGGAGTTGACCCGTTTCCAGATAACGCAAACCCCCATGGATCAAGCGGGAAGATTTGGAAGATGTCCCCTGACCTACGCCACTTTTATCCAGCAATAAGACCTGTTTTCCGGAGCGCGCTAGATTCTCAGCTACACCACAGCCATTGATCCCGGCACCCAACACAATGACATCAAAGGTTTGCATGGTGGAAAGATAACATCTTGTAGAGATGGGTCTAAGCCCTGTCTCTACCGATAGAAAAAATTATTTCACGATTAGGATGGGACCGGTTGTACGTTCCAGAGTTTTGATTGGTTTGGATCCAAAAAACAATTTCTTCAAGGGATTAGCTGTTGAGGCACCCATAATAATGATGTGATCATCCCCAGCAAAATCCACAAAGGTGGTCACTGGATCACCAGTGAGAAAGAATTGTTCAATTGGAATATCATGTTTATCAAGATAAGCTTTTGCTTGCTTGGCAGCCCCGGAATAACCTGTGCCGAACCGTTTTGTCTTACTAACGGTAAGCGTCTGCACGTCCCATTTCTCGGTTTTAGCGATCTCTACACCAAATCTGATCGATCGTTTAGTCGCCTCTGAGTCATCGACGAGCAACAGTAATTTATATTTTTTGTTTAACTTCATCCCCCGGGCGATAAAAATGGATGAGGGTAAATACTGAATCAGATCATGGGCCATATGACGTTTGCCCTGGCTACCACCAATGATCGTTAGTGCATAGTTATCCAAGTGTAATTCATCCCGGAGTTCTTGAATTAATTCACCCTCTCTCAAGGTTAATTCAACCTTGCACCCAACTGTAGTCGGCAGAATTACTTTCAACCGGTTATGTTCTTGTTTGATATGTTCAGGATTGAATTCTGCCAGCTTTAATTCATCATTCTCCGGGCAGATCTGCTGCAATTCTTTAAAGGCCCATGCCAATACTTCAATTCCCGGGTGGTAGATATTCCATTTAGCAAGATTTCCACGGGAAAGATTCAAAGGACCTTCTTGCAGTCCTTTATGTTTTGCTCCCACATATACCACATTAAGCTCAGCATTAAAGGCTTGAGCTATCATGGCTCCTGCCTTTAGGGTAGGACCGGAATATTTACTGCTGCTAATCGCTAATAGAAATTTCATTTTTTTACTCACTGGTTAATTTCAATGTAATACAGGCCACCAGAATAACGCTAATCCAAGAAGACTTAACACGGACAAAATGCCCATTTTCCAGCCTGCCCTTAGAAAATCCGGTGCTTTTACCAGTCCACTGGAATAAATGATAGTGCAGGCTGGAGCTGCTACAGCCGTAAAATAGCCAAAAGCCGATGCAATCACTGATGCTAAGCCCAGTAGAATTG
>JAUVKO010000178.1 GCA_030596225.1 Fidelibacterota bacterium | reverse complement strand
CACTTATGACCAAGCAGAAGAATCTGAAATGGATATTACCATTACAGGTACTGCAACAGATGTGGTTATGGTCGAGGGTGAAGCTAAGGAAGTTTCAGAAGAAATCTTGGTTGTAGCTCTCGTTTTCGCTCAGAAAGCGATTTCCGAAGTCGTTGCTTTCCAGAAGAGTTTTATTGATGAGATTGCCCCGGTAAAACGCGAGGTTACAGTTGATGAAACTAAAGCTGCTATTATGGCTGCTGTGGATGGTTCTATTGATGAAGCTGAACTCACGAAGTTAAACTCAATCATTTTGAAGCTGGAGCGCCAGGAAGCACGTAATGCTGCCAAAGATGCTCTGATCGCTAAATATGAAGAAGAGTATCCGGATCATCTCAAGTTTGTCGGAGAAGTATTTGACAATCGTCTCAAAGCTAATATCCGCGAGCGGATCATGGCCGAGGGCAAACGTGTTGATGGACGTGGATTGAAAGAAATTCGTCAGATTACTGCTGAGGTTGGCGTTTTACCACAGGTGCATGGCTCTGCCTTGTTTACCAGGGGTGAGACTCAGGCCTTGGTTGTCGCTACACTAGGAACGAAGCTGGATGAGCAGATCATTGACAATGTTGATCAGGATTATAAAAAATCCTTTTATCTGCATTACAACTTTCCACCCTATTGTGTGGGAGAAACCGGTCGTATCGGCTTTACCAGTCGGCGCGAGATAGGTCATGGAAACCTGGCTGAACGCAGTCTTAAAAGCTTCTTACCTGCAAAGGAAGATTTTCCTTATACAGTGAGATTGGTTTCTGAGATTCTTGAATCAAATGGTTCATCTTCTATGGCAAGTGTTTGTGGTGGCTCTTTAGCACTCATGGATGCAGGTGTTAAGATAAGTAAAACTGTTGCCGGAATCGCCATGGGTCTTATCAGTGATGGTAAGCGTTTTTCTGTACTTTCTGATATCCTCGGTGACGAGGATCATTATGGAGATATGGATTTTAAAGTAACCGGTACCAAAGATGGTATCAACGCTATCCAGATGGATCTTAAGATTGAAGGTATTAGTGCCGAGCTTATGACCGAAGCCTTATTACAGGCAAAAGAAGGTCGTGAGCATATCATCGGGATCATGGAAGCTTCTTTACCTACTGCTCGCGAAGAACTATCACCCAATGCGCCGAGTTTTATCACCATCAAGATTAAACAAGAGCAGATCGGTGATATTATTGGCCCAGGTGGTAAGATTATTAAAGCTATCCAGGCAGATACTGGTGCCACAGTCGAGATCGAACAAGAAGGTCTTGTTTATGTCTTCGGCGAGAATGCTGAAGCTGCTGAGGCAGCCGCAGCCCAGATCAACGCTATTGTACGAGTTCCCGTTGCCGGTGAAGAATTTGAAGGTGAAGTCATGCGTATCATGAACTTCGGAGCTTTCGTTGAATTTCTACCTGGTAAGCAAGGACTTGTTCATATTAGTGATCTGGAATATCGTCGAGTTGAGAAAGTTGAAGACATTCTCAAAGTTGGTGATAAGGTCATGGTTAAACTCATGGAAGTTGACAGCAGTGGACGTTATAACCTGAGCCGTAAGGCCTTGTTGGAAATGCCCGAAGGCTATGTTGAGCCACCCAAAAAACCTCGTCCTCCTCGTCGTGATAATAATCGCGGAGGAAGGGATCGCGGTCCACGCCGTGATAATAACCGGAGGTAAGCAACTGAAGTGACCTCACTTCGTAAGCAAACTATACTATCGAACGGATTGACCATCGTTACTGAAACGGTGGACACAGTCCGTTCGGTGGCTTTAGGCGTCTGGGTTCGTGCCGGAAGTCGTTATGAACCACCGGAACTAGCTGGTATATCTCATTTTCTTGAGCACACGGTATTCAAAGGTACTGAAAAGCGATCAACCTTTGATATTGCCTCTTCACTTGAGAGTGTGGGTGGTCATTTGAATGCTTTCACTACCAAAGAATACACTTGTTATCATGCTCGTTTTCTAAGCGAATATCTCGAAGATGCTGTTGATGTTCTTTCTGATTTATTGCTGCATCCCACATTTCCCAAAAATGAGATTGAACGAGAAAAATCTGTCGTTTTAGATGAATTAAGGGATAGCAAAGATGTTCCGGAAGAAATGGCTTTTGATACATTTGAGAAATATCTATATCCGGAAAGTTCACTGGGAAAGCCCATTCTGGGTAATGAAGAGACCATTGGGGCATTTACAGCTGAAAAATTAAGTGCTTATCTGGATCAGCATTATGGACCAGAGAATACCATTATCGTAGCAGCTGGTTATGTTGATCATGATGAACTTGTTCAGATGATCTCAGATCGTTATGATCGTGCAAGTAGTGGTGAGAATAGTTTTGAGACATATGACACTAGCCTTTACCAGCCTGGTAAAGAGGTACGCACCAAAGATATTCAGCAAAGCCATTTAATCGTTGGGCTGCCAATATTTTCAGTATATGATGATCGTCGCTATGATGTAGCGGTCTTGAATTCTATCCTCAGTGGGGGAATGAGTTCAAGATTATTCCAGAATATCCGGGAAGCTCATGGAGTTGCCTACCAAATATTTTCATTTGTTAATCTTTATCGTGATACTGGTTCCTTTGGAGTATATCTGGCAACAGATCCAGCAAAACGGGATCATGCAATGGATTTGACCATGGCTGAGCTTGATAAAATGGTTAATGAGCCGGTTAGTCTATCAGAGTTAGAACGTGTTAAAGCTCAGTATAAATCCGGGGTTGTCATGGGTGATGAATCTATGGAAAGACGCATGTTACGTTTAGGCCGACAGCAGATATATTACAGTGAGAATATTAGTTTAGACAGATTTCTAGAGAAAATTGAAGAAATTGATGTTCAGAGAATTCAAGCATTGGCACGAGAATTGTTCAATCCTAAAATGTTTTTTACCAGTATTTTAGAACCGGCTGACGGAATGAAAGTAGAGATTGAGCATCAGCCTAATGGACAAGCATTATCATAGGAGGCGTATATGATCGTCGGAGTACCTAAAGAGATTAAAACCAATGAAAATCGGATTGCTATGACACCTTCTGGTGTTGAACTATTGGTTAGCAATGGACATCAGGTCATTGTGGAAAACAATGGTGGGGTGAATAGTGGATTTTCTAATGAGATGTATACTCAAGCTGGAGCTTCAATAGAAGCTGATGTCGATACAATATGGTCCAAGGCAGAGATGATCGTGAAGGTTAAGGAACCGCAGGCAGTGGAAATTGCCAGATCTCGTCCCGGTCAGATCGTATTCACCTATTTTCACTTTGCTGCTGATAAAGATCTTACTATGGGATTTCTAAAGACAAATGCCTGGGCTGTTGCTTATGAAACAATTGAGAATAAAGCGCACAAACTTCCGCTGCTTGAGCCCATGAGTGAAGTTGCCGGTCGCATGGCTACACAGGAAGGAGCACGTTTCCTGGAGCACAAAAGTGGCGGTCGCGGAGTGCTTCTCGGTGGTGTCCCCGGTGTCCATCCTGGAACTGTGTTGGTTCTTGGTGGTGGAATAGTTGGTACGCATGCAACCAAGATCGCCGCCGGGATGGGAGCACATGTTTATATTCTGGATGTAAATTTAGATCGGCTTCGCGAACTTGAAGATATCATGCCAAAAAATGTGACCACGCTGTACAGCTCTCCAGCCACAATCCGGGAATTATTACCCAAAGTTGATCTGGTTATTGGAGCGGTCTTGCTACCTGGTGCAAAAGCGCCTCGTTTGATTACACGCGAAATGCTAAGTCTGATGAAAAAGGGGTCTGTGATCGTTGATGTTGCTGTTGACCAGGGTGGTTGTGTAGAAACCAGTAAACCTACTACCCACGAAGCCCCAACATTCTTTGTTAACGGTGTACTTCATTATTGCGTAGCTAATATGCCCGGTGCTGTACCCTATACTTCAACTATTGCTCTCACCAATGCAACATTACCATATGTTTTGAAGTTGGCTAACGATGGTGTTGAAGCAGCTCTAAAAGCTGATGATGGATTTGCACTCGGTTTGAATATGGTTGATGGCAAGGTTACCTGCGAAGCTGTAGCTGAAGCTTTCAATCTGGAGTATACACCGATTGACCAGGTATTGAGTTAATCATTGTCATTCCCTGTTTATAACAGGGGCCTGGTGTACCATAAGGTCTCTGCGCAGTACGAATGGGGAGTAACAACCACTACACCGTATCAATTTAAAGCCCAGATGCTTGCCCTTAAGCGTTTGGGCTTTTCCTTTTCCCGGGTCATGGATTATGATCCATTACAAAATCAAATACTTATTACTTTTGATGATGGTTATTCCTGTATAAAAGAATATGCTGTTCCAGTATTAGATGAGATAGGTGGTGTTGCGACAGTATTTGCCATCTCAGATTATGTGGGAAAGAAAAATAGCTGGGATTATTTCCCGGAAAACAAGCAGGTTGATCACATGTCCTGGTTAGATCTGAGAGAATTACATGACAAGGGGTGGGAGATTGGTTCTCATGGGCGTACTCATAGACGATTGATCAATATGAGCAGCAAAGGTATTCTAGATGAGTTGCTCAATTCAAAAAATCAGATCGAAGATCATATTGGAAGTGAGGTAAGTACTTTCTGTCCGGCCTTTAATGCCTGGAACAGTGATCTATTGTCCCAGGTTGAGGATGTTGGCTACAATAAGATAGCTATTTCATATCCTTTGAATGGATTACCCAAGTGGGGTGGGGAATTTGTACCACGTTTAGGGGTTTATCTGCACGATATACTGCCTCTGTTCTTGGCAAAGATTATAGTCAACCCATTGGCTCCCATACAAGTGTTGCAGCAGCAAATCAT
>JAUVKO010000213.1 GCA_030596225.1 Fidelibacterota bacterium | reverse complement strand
GGTCATTCCAGTAATGTGACGAAAATCGTCAGTACCATCAAATCAAAGTATCCTGATGTTCAGATCATTGCTGGAAATGTAGCCACCGGAGAAGCCACCAAAGCGCTTATTGAATCCGGAGCAGACGCTGTAAAAGTTGGAATTGGTCCCGGATCCATCTGCACTACCCGGATTGTGGCAGGAGTCGGTATGCCACAGATCTCTGCTATCTCAAATTGTGCTGAAGAGGCGGATAAACATAAAGTTCCGATTATTGCTGACGGTGGAGTAAAATTTTCAGGGGATATACCTAAGGCTATCGCTGCCGGTGCTTCTGTGATCATGGTTGGCGGTCTTCTGGCCGGGACTGATGAAAGTCCCGGAGAAAAGGAATTTTACCAGGGTCGTGCCTACAAAGTTTACCGTGGCATGGGATCAATATCAGCTATGAATGCCGGGAGTGCTGATCGCTACTTTCAGGAAACTACCCAGAAATTGGTTCCTGAGGGTATTGAGGGTCGGGTTCCTTACCGGGGACCTCTCAAAGATGTAGTTTACCAGCTCATTGGTGGATTACGCTCAGGAATGGGATATTGCGGAACACCTGACATTGAAGATTTAAGAAGTAAGGCTCAATTTGTGAAAATTAGTGGAGCCGGTTTGAAGGAAAGTCACCCGCATGATGTGCAGGTGACCAAGGAAGCGCCCAATTACGGGGCAGACTTCTAGACCATATTATTAATAAACCTTAAACTGCTTGGTTCAACAGGAGATAGAATGAAAAACACTATCGTCGTGGGTGCTCAATGGGGTGATGAAGGTAAAGGGAAGCTGGTTGATGTACTGGCTGAGCAAAGTGATCTGGTTGTGCGTTTCAATGGTGGCGGCAATGCCGGTCACACTGTAATGCATGCAGGTGAAACTTACAAATTCCATTACATGCCATCAGGAATGCTTCACAATAAACTCTGCATTCTGGGAACAGGTGTTGTTATTAATCCCAAAGACCTTTTGGAAGAAATCGATTCTTTTACAAGTAGTGGACACACGCCCAGACTGAAGATCAGCGCCCGAGCCCATGTTATCTTTCCTCATCATCAACTGATCGATGCCAAGGAGGGTGGCAAGATCGGTACCACGGGCAGAGGCATTGGACCTGCTTACTCACAAAAAGCCTCGCGAATCAACTTAAGGATTCTGGATATCATTGCCGATGATGCGCAATCTCGAATAAAAGATGCGCTCAGAGATGTGAAGGACATTCTCATCTATGAAGAGATCTTTACTGAAGATGAGTATCAAAAATACTGTAACTCTGTCTCAGTCGAATACGCTGCTTATGGTAAGAAATTCAAACCTTTTATTACCGATACCGAAGATCTGGTGCGTATTGCCGGCAAAGTAGAAGAAACCGTGCTGTTTGAAGGTGCTCAAGGAACTTTATTAGATCTGAATTACGGCACCTACCCCTTTGTTACATCCAGTTCAACTTTGGCTGCAGCAGCCTTCGTTGGCGGCGGTGCAATACCCGGTGTTCCTATCCGGATACTGGGAATCACCAAAGCTTACACAACTCGCGTCGGTGAAGGTCCCTTCCCTACTGAATTAAGTGGTGATGCTGCTATCAATTTGAGAGAAGCAGGACATGAATATGGAGCAACCACCGGACGCCCCAGGCGTGTTGGTCATTTGGATCTTTTTGCATTACGGTATGCAATACGGATCTCAGGTATCCAGGAACTGGCTATGACCAAGATAGACACCCTTGCTCTGGTAGACGGCATAAAAGTATGTACGGCATATAAAATTGCCGGTAAGGAAATAGATTATTTTCCAGCTGATGCCCCAACTCTGGCACAGGTTGAACCGGTTTACACTGATGTCCCGGCAATTGCTGAATTGACCAAAGCAGAATGGGAAACACTCAAGGGTAAATCGAAAGATGATCTACCAGAGAGTATCAGCAGTTATATTAAATTCATTGAGGATTTCGTGGAGATTCCCATCACTATTCTCTCACACGGTCCCGAAAGGAATGAAACCATTGTCTTCTGAAACATTATTCAATCTTTCGCCCCTTGATGGGCGCTATGCCGAAGACCTGCGTGATATTCAGGAGATGTTCTCTGAAAGCCGATTGATCAGGGAACGTATCCACGTTGAAATGGTCTATCTGAAAGCTTTTCTAAAAGCTACCGGACGTTCAGACTGGTGGGATGACGCATATATGTCAATTTATACTGATCTCAGCACTAAAGATCTGGACTATGTTAAAGAGATTGAAAGTCATACGAAACATGATGTTGCCGCAGTTATCGAATTCATCAAGGTTCATTTGCCGGAAAAGATCAGACCCTATGTTCATTTTGGATTGACCTCAGAAGACGTGAATAATCTCTCCCATGGACTCATGATCAAGGGGTCCCGGGACATCATGCTTACTCACTTGAAAACCCATATTGATGAATTGGCCACTCTTTCAGCAGATAATCGTGACCGCCGCATGATCGGCCGCACCCACGGTGAGGTAGCCACACCTACCACTATGGGCAAAGAATTCGCTCTGTATGCCTTGCGCTTCGCTAAAATGTATGCTGAGCTTAAGTCAATGAACATTCGAGGGAAGATCCTGGGAGCTACCGGTAATCTTAATGCCTGGATGGGAACCTATCCGGATGTTGACTGGTTCCAGGTCACCCGGGAAGTTGTTGAAGAGCTGGGTCTGGAACACACTCTGTTCAGTTTACAAATCATGCCCGGCGATACTTACGCTGTCATGCTGGATGCAATAAAACGTCTGAGCGGTTTGCTGATTGATTATGATCAGAATATTTGGACCTATTTTATGCTGGGATATCTGTATCAAAAGGCAGATGCATCCTCAATCGGGTCTTCCACCATGCCCCATAAGATCAATCCTATAAAATTTGAGAACTCTGAGGGGAATGCTCAGATCGCTGAGAGTTCGCTAAGTTTTTTGAGTCAAAAATTCATGAAGACCAGATTGCAGCGAGATCTTACTGATTCAACCGTGAAACGTAATATTGGAACGGCCTTTGGTCATATTGTACTGGCTTTGATCTATGCCACACGGGGAACCCGTGATATCCTCATCAACGAAGTAAAAATGGATGAAGATTTGGCCAATAACGGACAATTCTTCTCAGAATTGATCCAACTGGTTGAACGTGACCGGGGTGCTTCAGATGGTTATGATCACTTGAAAAAACAGACTCGCGGGAAACGTTTATCCTATGCTGAAATGGTGAAGATGATGACAGATGTGGGAATCGAAGCTGAAACGATTGAAACTTATGTTAAGGGAATGACGGCTGAGATCTGCGATAAGGCGCTGGAAGAGGTTGCCAAACTAACATCTTAAACCTGTTTTCAGCGAGTGACTATTAAACTTGTTTTCAACGAACGTAGTGAGTCAAACAAGTTTCAGACATTCAGGCAGGTTGAAACCAGTTTAGCTCTCGATTCGCTCGATCGGAAACTGGTTGCTCACTTTAACCTGTTTTCAGCGAGTGCAACGAGTCAAACAGGTTTCAGAGATTCAGGCTAGTGTCAAGTCAACCCTGTAATGTCGGATAAAGGCGCTTGAGCTTAATCCGTGCATTTTCTGGTGTAAACTGCCAATTGATAGTCGCATTTTTATTGTTCCGATGGTTTTGCCAAGCTTCACATTCCGCAATAAC
Organism: Fidelibacterota bacterium; assembly: GCA_030596225.1. Classification (GTDB taxonomy): domain Bacteria; phylum Fidelibacterota; class UBA8477; order UBA8477; family JABMPR01; genus JABMPR01. Next base: position 403 of record JAUVKO010000213.1, on the reverse strand, counting down.
ATCTGCGAGTTTATCAATACGCCTGTTTAAACATTGACCATTCAGAACATTTAATTCAATCTCAGCCATGTTTAGCCAACTACCGTGTTTTGGTGTGTATATAAATTCAAATCTATCCCAAAGGTTCTTGGCTTCCACCGGTTGAAAGACTTCATACAATGAGCCCGGCTTATGAGTATTAAGATTGTCCATAACCAAAGTTATCTTTTCTGCCTCTGGATATATCTCTGAGATGTATTTAATAAAACCAGCCCAGTCACGCTTGGTTCTCCTTTCTGTAACTCTCACATACCTGTATCCTGCCAGGGGCTCATTTGCCATAAAAATACTGCAAACACCGCATCGTTCATATTCATAGTCATACTTCTCCAAGCTTCCAGGACGTGCCTTTATTCGGGTACGA
>JAUVKO010000130.1 GCA_030596225.1 Fidelibacterota bacterium | reverse complement strand
TCCATTGATTATGACGATGGTGAATATGGCAATGCTCTGCTCACCAAATATCCAGTCCTGAACTTCAAGGTGATCGATCTCTCTACTGACAGTCTGCTGGAAGGCCGTAGTGTTTTTCTAAGTTCATTGGATCTTGGTGTTGATACATTAATTATTATGGGGACTCATCTTGGATTGATTCCTGCAGAACGAGCTGAACAGATAGATTTGATCATTCAAGCCCTACCAATCCTTCCAAAACTGATCCTGGCCGGTGACTTTAATTTTGAGCCAAGCTCAGACAGCTATCAGAAAATATGCACACATCTTAAGGATGGCATTTTAGAAATCAGTCCTAACCCGGAGTTTACTTTTCCTGCGGATAAACCTGATAGAAAAATTGATTATATATTTGTTGGTGCAAAGATCAAAGTGATCGAAGGCCCAATGATTACCGTGAATGAGCGTGCTACTGCTTCAGATCATCGGCCGCAGGTGCTCCATTTTCAGATAAAATAAAAGCGACGATTCACATCGTCGCTAGTCAGAATAGATGATAATCGTATATGTAAAAATTACTGATCTAAAGATCGTAAGCGCTTTTCAAATTCTGAAAGCTCTCCATTAGCGTCGATCTCCCCCTCACCAGCAGTTTTCTCTGGCTGCGGTATGGATTTGGGTGAAGCAGAGCCTAAAATATTATCACCAGGTGTACTTTCGGCGCCCTGGAGTTGTCCCAGCATAGTTTTTACTTCTTCATTGAATTCACTTACCGTCTTTTCCATACGACGCATCAATTCATCCAAGAGAACCTGACCATAATTCTTGTCAATCCCATTCATGAGATGTCCAAGATTCTCCTTCAAGTAATTCATTCTACTATCAGCATTTGCAAAATCAATATCAGCCATTGGTCCTCCGAAGCCTCATATAAAAATTGAATCTGAATTTAAAAGACAGCTCCTGACAAAGCAAGGTGCTTTCAGATATGAATTTGTGTTTGATCCGTTCATTTACGAGGACTGCCTTTCCGGAAATACCGGTTAAGCCAATCCCGCTGAAAATTTTCGTAATTACCTTTCTCAATCGCCCGCCGAATATCAGCCATGAAATCCTGATAAAAGGTTAAATTGTGGATTGTAGCCAGAGTCCCAGCCAACGGATCCTTGGTAAAGAATAAATATCTCAACACCATGCGGGAGTAGGTTTGGCAGGTGTAGCAACGACAGGATGTGTCCAGTGGGTATTTATCTTTACGGAAATTCCTGTCCATGATACGCAATTTGCCCATCTTCGTAAACAGGGTGCCTTGTCGAGCATAACGTGTTGGAATGACACAGTCAAACATATCTATTCCACGATTGACTGATGCCAGGATATCCTCTGGTAAACCAACGCCCATAAGATAACGGGGTTTCATGGAAGGTAACAACGGTGCGGTGTAGCCGACCACCTCCTTGAGAAGATCCAAACCCTCACCTACACTTACTCCTCCAATAGCAAATCCATCAAAGGGGAGAGCGGTTATTCCAGCTGCGCTTTGGCGGCGAAGAGATTGGAAGATCCCACCCTGCACAATCCCGAACATGAATTGGTGATCCTGGAGGTGAAAATCACGACTGCGTTCAGCCCAGCGCGTGGTGCGTTCTACTGCTTTTTGCACATATTCCTGAGGAGCTTGATAATCAACGCATTCATCAAAAGCCATAACAATATCAGACCCCAGATCACGCTGAATAGCCATGGATTCTTCAGGACCCAGAAATAATTTCTCTCCGTTCTCTTCAAATTGAAAGGATACACCTTTTTCAGTGATCTCGCGTCCTTCCAGTGAGAAAACCTGAAAACCACCGGAATCCGTAAGAATAGTGCCTTCCCAACCCATAAAACGATGTAGTCCTCCGGCGCGCTTTACGGTCTGGAGACGCTCACCCAGCGAAAGGTGATAAGCGTTCCCCAAAACGACTTGAGCTCCGGATTCAACAACATCCCGCATGGGGGTTAAGCGTACAAATCCAGCCGTACCAACAGGCATAAATGCTGGTGTTTCCACCTTACCATGCTCAGTAAAGAACTGCCCACGACGCGCACCTGACGGATCAGTGCGTAATAATTTAAATTTAATATCTTTCTTACTCATCGTGAATCTATCCTCTCCAACATATATTTTTTTATCTCCAGGGAAGCTTGATCCTCGATTCTCTTGGATTCGAGCTGAATCAAGATACTGGATTTATCAAGCTGCAACATCAGATCAATATACACCTGAGAGTCGAGTCTAAGCCCGCAAAAATCGCCAACAGTGCCACCCGTGAATATTTCTGAGGAACCCCCTTCCAAAAGAAGTTCACACCCTTCAAGACGTTGTGATTGGCCAGATGAATCAAGTTTAAAGAGTTCAATCAATACCTGTTCATCCTCAAAATCACTCACTTTTACTTGTACGAAAGGAATGGTGTCTAATGTAATCGTTAAGCATTCCGGTTTCCCAATATCGGTTCGACTCGACACCTTAACCATGTGTGTCTCGTTACTCAAGGTGTCAGGATCTTCAAAATGATACTGCCCCAGGACTATGTAACGTAGTTGCTCAGCCGGACTCTTCTCGCCATGATCTTCAAACCAGCCGGTGACCTGTAAGGTGCTAACAAGGATAAACATCATCAATACCAGTAATATGGTGCTGATCACGTAATAATAGTTCAGTTTTCGCATATAAATTCAGTTCACACGATAGCTTGTTCAGTTGCTTAGATGTGCTATTACCAACCAGATATCATCAACATAGTTTTCCTGAATATCAATCTTAAACCCCACTGTCTTAAGATCCTTAAGCGCCTGACTCATGAAAACCCGATGATTTTTAGATGGTCCGCGTTCTCTCATTGTCTGTGGATCCCAATCCATGAGCATGATCTTTCCATCAGCTTTCAAAACACGCTTCACTTCATTGAGATTATCAAGCGGCTGCTTGAATTCATGATACAAAGAGATGGCCACTGCAGCATTTACGGATGCATCTTCAATGTTCATTTTAACTTCTTCAACCTGGAGAACCTGAACATTATCCGGCGGATTGCGTCGATTAAGCAGCAATAGCATCTGCTCAGACACATCGGCAGCAATGACCATCCCCTGCTCACCCATCCCCATGGCTGCCGGGAAGGTGAAAAAACCATTTCCACAGCCCAGATCAAGGATGGTACTTCCCGGAGGAGTACCCAGACGTTGAAGCAGGACGTCCGGCTTAATTTCCTGATAACGTTCCGGTGCAATCAATCTATCTGCGCTTTTGGGGTCAAATTTATGTGCCATACGATTCTCCTGATTCAAAGAGCTTATTCAGATCCATACTCAAGACCCGGCTGTGTTGATAATCTGATTCAAATCCTTCCCAGGTAACCGGTAACACACCAACACCGGTACTGGAAATAAACGCCTCATCCATAGCCATTACATCATCCTGAAAGATCAATGCCTCACGAACCTTAAGTCCCTTTTGACGAGCCAATTCCATGATCGTATCACGGATCACACCGGGCAAAACCCCTAACTCAACTGCCGGGGTAAGGAGGACATCATCCTTAATGAAAAAAATATTCCTTATGGCACATTCCGTGATATATCCATCGCGGTTAACAAAGACCGGTTCAAAAGCACCTGCAGCTTCAGCATCCTTTTTCGCTAACATATTGCCTAAGTAATTGCCGGACTTGATAGCCGGATGAAAACGCAGGATAGGATAATTCTTTTCTTTAACAAAAATGACCTTAACCGGTTCTGATGATGTTTTTGTAATTCTGCGAGCTGACATATAGATGGACGGTTCAGATTCCGCGATCCAGGGAGACCCCCTACTGATTCCGCGAGTGATCATCACTCGAAGCAGTGCATCAGTAACCATATTTTTAATAATGAATGCTTTCAAAATAGAGGGAATACTTGTCAAAAGTGACTCCCCTTGCATATGAATTGTATTCATTCCACTGTGCATTCGTTCCAGATGCTTTTCAAGTCGAAATGGTCTTCCCTGATTGATTCGGATGGTCTCAAACAGACTGTCTCCGTAAAGAAAACCCTGGTCGTTAAAGGGAACCATTGCTTGCTCCGCATCTACCCAGATCCCATTTGCATAAATTAGCATATCGCTTCACCCTCCATAGCCCGTAGGATAGTATAAATCAAGGCTGTAGCAAATGGGAATGCTAATTGAGTCTTTCTGAACGAGTGAAGTGACTGAGGTGATCTCAGATACAAATAATGGACTAGAATCTGAGATTGCCACCTGCCTGCGCCTGTCCGGGGTTTTCTGCGAAGGCGGATAAAACAACAAAGGACCCGTAGGCCCTTCGTTGTATGACACCCACTTTGGGGTTCTGTTACTTGCGGACAACCTTTGCGTTGATGATCTCTCCCAGGACTTCGCCGCCACCTGCAAGAACCACCGTTACATTAGGATTGTCGCCTTTAACTTCAATATTACCTTTTATCTTTGAACCGGAATCTACCGTAATGATCAATTCTTTAAATTTCTTGTATCTTGGTTTTTTTCGATCCCGTTCAATGATGACATTACCTCTAACCAAACTCTCATCCAGAAGATCAATATCACCATTGACCGTTGATATATCTCCGTTAATAAATGTTCTCTGAATCTGCATATCTCCGTTAACCGTCTCCAGATCACCGGCTATCTCGACCTCACGTTTACATTTGATACTACCATTCACAGTTGACACATCACCATCAACTTTAACTTCACCACCAAGAGTGATGGAGCCATTGACACAGGAAATCTCATCCGCTTTTGAGTTTCGATCCAGGCTAATACTACCGTTGACGCAGGATACTTCGCCGACCTCGGAATTTTCCCCAATGGAGATTTTACCATTTACAGTTGTACAACTACCTTCCACAATGACTTCATTACCCACTGAGATAGTTCCATTCACTGAACGCAGACCATTTGATCTATGTTCTCCATCAGCAACAAAGATGCTTTTATTAATACCTGTATCCGAAGAGACTCCACAAGCCAAAATTACCAAGGTCATAACAGCGATGATTGAATGTTTCATAATTTGTTTCTCCCCGTTCATTTTACTTTCATTCCACAAACGATTTAATTAAATACCAGTAACAGTATTATTTGACATAACGATCAAAAAACTGACAGCGATCAGATTGGTAGCTGCTAGCAGGAGACTGAAAAAGCTACTCATACAAGTCTGACAATTTCTTATCATCTTCATCTTCGAATCTCCTTTTGATATTTTATTCCAATTATCATTCTATACCATGATACACAAGTGCTATGCCACAAGCTAAGCCCTCCTTTCTCATGCACTAATTATATTAAGTTTAGCTCATTTTATTCATATTCATATTCATGCGAGATTCAGCCATTATCTCATCATATTGATATGCGAGCATATCAGCATGATATATCCTTTTGATCTGTTTTTTAATAAAGGGGTTTAAAATAGTTGAGGAATGACTGTTTGCCAGTGAAGTGCGGCCAGGGTCAGTGGTGCTGAATCCCTCAAGTAATGTTGCATGGAATCGACCTCAACCTGAGGAATCTGATACCGACTTATAAACCGAACCTGGAGCTCACTCTGATTGTTTGGTTGCTTTGATTTGATTCCTGATAGAAGTTGCTGAACCAGTAAGTCATTTGGATTCAGGACCTTGGTAGCGACACCTTGTTCCACCAAAAGCTCATGAAAGATTTCAGCTTGATATCCATAGTGAGTGCACCCCAGAAAAGCATGAAGTGATTGAGGACGGATCTTAAAATATTCCAAGGCTTCTTTCACATAACTCTTTAACAGTTTACGACAGGCGTCACCGCTAGCGTCATTGGAAATGCTATGCGCCAACCCAGGGCAGGATTGGGCTATAATGCGTGATGATGATGCATTGATCAAATTAGGATAGGTATTGGCTTCAGTTGTAGTTTCTGTTGCAAAGATGATCAAACCACTTTCCGGTTCATGAGTAAGATTCTCCTCACATAGTTTGACCCCGGCCTCGACAATACCTCTGACTTGAACTGGAGCCTGTTTTGCAAATTCAGTTTCAGCGTAGATCACACTGAGTGTGTTACAGGCAATAGCGATCTCGTCAGGTAAAAATTGAGCATAGGCGGATTTTAGAAAATGATCGAACAAGGTGATTCGTTCAGCCTGGTTTTTTAAACCATTGTAGCCAATTCGATCATCCGGATTGGCATTAATGTATAGTAATTCTATCCCGGAACCTAATCCGGATTGTTGCAGTGACTGTTCCAGTCCAGCGCAAACCGATAAGCCACCCAAACCTGAATCTGTGATCATTAAACGCAAGGGCATCACTCGCTATAGCAGATGGCTGTAAAAACCATTCATAAGATCTTTTAAAACCGGAATATGGATCTCCCTCAATTCAACGATACCTGAGGAGGGGAGTTCATAAGTAATGATCGGAAACTGTTTCTCTGCACACCATGATC
>JAUVKO010000280.1 GCA_030596225.1 Fidelibacterota bacterium | reverse complement strand
ATTTCAAAGGTGCACTATAAGTCCAAAATATTTTTTCGTTTTAGAAGCTTCACAATTAGAAGCATAGCGGTAGCTATGGTGAAAATTTTAAGTGCACTAAAACGGGAAAAGATGCAGAATTTTAGTGCAAATTTGAGGTGTAATTGGTATTATTTCATTCTGTAGATATCATATCTATCAACCGAAATTTAAGAAAATATTGATCTAACGTTTAAACTGGAAATTGATCCCGAATTCAATGCCTTGAGCAGTAGCAAAGGACATTCCGCCCAGAAATTTTAAAGCAATATCGGCATCAAACCAAATCAGATGAACTCCTGTTCCCAGGGATGCTTCCCGACCATAAGGACCCCCAAACGCCAGACCTGATCGGACAGGAATCATTTTAAAGCGGATCCATTCAGCAGCCAAAGCCAATCTCCAGTTTCGATCAGCAAAATAGTAATCGTCAAGACCGACGGAAAGGTCAGCCATGAGAATAAAATCCTCTTTATACTGATAACTGGTCCCCATCCTGAAGATAGCCGGGTAATTCATACGAATACTGTCAGGTGTTGCAATATCCTCAGCCCTAAGCTGAAAAAGACTGTCCGAATTGGCGAGAGCGCCAGTAACATTTACACTCTCCAGGTTCATGGTATGAAGTGTACTCGCTGAAAATGCGCTATCGGGAATTTGAAGGAGATTGCGAACTGGGACCAATGATTCGATGAGTTTGATATTTTTGGCGATATAGTTATCATCATTACCCCAATTGATGAAACCAATAATATTATTAATAGCAATTCCATATTGCCAGTCACCGATCTTGCGCGTGTTAAACCCCAAGTCCACAGCCAAGCCATTCCCGCCAATAGCCCGGGTATAGCGGTAAAATCCATTAGATTCCAAGCCTGTAGCTTGTGTACTAAATGCCCCTCCTGAAGAATCCACACCGGCGAAACCAATACCTGCCAGATATTTAATGGTGGCCCCCACATTGTACTTCTCGAAGGGAATGGCAAATGAAAAGCCAAAATTGGTCACCAGGAGAACATCCTGGGAAAAAGCTAAACTCAGGGATTGACCAACCTGATTTCCTTCCAGCATAAGTTCAAAGAGTCCCCGGGGAAGTGAATTACGCTGGTAGTATTCAAGACCGGAGCTAAAGGCATAATTCCCTAGAGACACATTGAGGATTGGAATACTCATACCCAGACCAAATGCAAATCCATCACTTGGTATTAGAGATAAAAAATACTCCTTATGCGTCATGGTCTCCCCGTACATTTCAGCCTCCCAATCAAACGGATCTCCGTTCCGGTCACCTGTGAAATACTTATTGAAAAGCGCCAGAGACATGAAATTATTAAAGGCTGACATTTTGAAATCAAATAGATCGGCACTCACGGTCAAGTCTTCATTATGGCCCAGATTCGCAGGATTATAGCCAACCGCAGAAATGCCCCTGGATGTTACTGTATAGGCATTACACAGACCCAAACCCCGGGCATCGATATGAGCCTGTCCAAACCCGGAAGTGATCAGCAGGACAAAAAGACCAATAATTATGATCAATCGTCTCATTGGGTGGTATCTTCCTCAGTGCTGCCGAACATGGGACTGGAGTTCAGGACAAATTCCATATAAGCAGTTACATCAATTCCTGCGTTAAAGGGCAATAAAGCCGGATTAGGGGTTTCGTTCAGAATGAACTTAGTTGCAATAAAATGATCCTTTGCTTCGACCAACCAACCCAATTCACCATATTCAGTAACGTCATATAGAAGCCATAATTCGGTAGCATCGCTGTTAAGAGTTAGACAATAGAGACTATCTGCAACGGTTGGTGCATCTAATTCAACTGCTGACAAAGCCGAAGCCACATCAGAATAACCGCTGTCAGATTTGGCTAACATGAATGTATCCAGAAAGGCATATTGATGATGTTTAAGTGTTCCGATAGTTGAGTCTCCTTCAACATCATCCAGATTAAAATCTGCTGAATAAGCATATTGACCAAAACCTTCCTGACCCGGAATAACTAAACCTGAACTGGGGTCAACAGTTCCGGATGGAATCTCCAGTCGCAAGGTTTTAACCACGGGATGAAGAATAAGAGTATCCAAATTCAGGTCGATAGTATCAGCTGCTCCATCCTGATCAAGATCGGCAGAGACCAGTACACGTTCCTCCAAATTGCTATAAAAAGGAAAGTAAGGAATATCTGAAACCAATATCTCCAAGCCAAAGCCCAAGCCAATATCACTATAGATAATGGTGTTGATGGTAGAGCTAATGAGCATATCCGTTTCATCAGGATATCCATTATCTCCTACCAGTTGTTCTATTGTACTGGAATCCAGAGCATCCATACCGGTGAAGTTAGGTGACATAAATTCAACGCCGCCGGAAGCGACACTCAGAAGAAAGGGTATCTCAAACCTCCAGGAACCGGTAATTTCTGCTCCTGCAGTAATTGAACTTAGGCCATCAGGAGCAATTTGAGCATCTCCACCTACAGCAACAACATCTGGCATCATTGCCATAAGATCCACAATATTGTCTATACCGTCAAAATGTTGAACGATAGTTTCAGTGCTGTCCACCTTTCTACGCACGTAGTCACGACT
>JAUVKO010000088.1 GCA_030596225.1 Fidelibacterota bacterium | reverse complement strand
TAATACCAATTGTACTTCAAAAGAGTCTATATGAATTCAAAAGATTTTTCTGTTTTACAATCTTTAAATATTAAGCATAGCTTGAGCTATGGTTGAAATTTTAAGAGCAGTAAAACTGGAAAAGATGAAGAATGCATAGATTGTTTTGAGGTATAATTGGTATAAGTTTAGTTCCCAGCCAGGAATAGCTTAAAGCTCTCCTTTTAAATAGGCCTGTCGACGTTTTTCAGGAAATTTTTCAATGGCATAACGTAGCATGGTACGAGGCATTTTTTGGTAATATTTAATCAGAAATTTTTCTTCGTTTGATCGGCTGCGATTGCCGATTTCGCGCAGCATCCATCCCACAGCTTTATGAATCAGGTCTTCTTTATCCTGGAGCAATATCTCAGAGATATTCAGTGTGGTTTGAAATTCGTTTTGACGAATAAAGTAATAGGTGGCAATGATGGCAATCCGACGCTCCCAGAGATCATCAGATTGGGCTAAGCTTTGCAAGGGTGAACGGTCTTTATCAAACAGGTAGTGACCAACGATCTGCAGGGCAGAACTATCAACTAGATCCCAATTGTTGATATAGGCAACGTTAGCCAGATAAGCTTTATAAAGCTGCTCTTTACCTTGAGCATCTGCTTTATTATAAATATTCACCAATAGGAAAAGTGCTGTGAGACGGGCTTCATGATATTTTGAATGTAAAAGTTCTAAAGCATCCTCTTTAGTAACATTCTTATATTTTTTTGCTAATGCCCTCTGTTTTGGAACACGTATGCCTAAAAAGACATCGCCTGCGCCATATTCACCCTTCCCGGTCTTGAAGAAACGCTGGGAATGCTGGGCGCGTTCCGGGTCACCCAAACTTTTCAGTTCACGCAATATTTCATCGCTCATATTTGTCATCTAAAGCACCTCACTATTGAGGGGGTAAAATAAGATTTAAAGACATCTTTAGTGAATGATTATATGAATAGATATCAAGTAATACCAATTGTACTTCAAAAGAGTCTATATGAATTCAAAAGGTTTTTCTGTTTTACAATCTTTAAATTTTAAGCATAGCTTAAGCTATGGTTGAAATTTTAAGAGCAGTAAAACTGGAAAAGATGAAGAATGCATAGACTGTTTTGAGGTGTAATTGGTATAAATACTGAATCAACTACAGCATGGACCAACCGATCCGTTTTGCATGTTTAAGAAGTGCCGGCGAGGGATTGACAACCACCGGATGTCCCACTTGTTCCATGATGGGAATATCTAACTGAGAATTTCCATAGGCATAAGATTTCGAGAGATCAAGTCCAAGCGTATTCGCTAGATCCCGGGCAAGCAAAACTTTTGTTTTTCCCACACAGACAGGTCCCTTAGCCCGGCCGGTCAATATTCCATCATCGCCTATTTCAAGATGGGTGCAAAGCAGGTGGTCAATTCCCAAATCTTCCATAACCGGTTTCAGGTAATAATCAATGGAACCGGTAACCAGAACCGTTTCATGACCCTGCTGCTGATGCCAACGCAATTTCTCCAAGACCTCCGGTGAAAGGTTGGGATGTAGATATTCCTCATAGAAATCATCTGCACTTTCCACAAAGGGTTGTAGTTTCCGTCCTTTATAAAAACTCAACATGGCTTTGGCCAGGATCTGTTCGCTAATGATACCGGTTTTCAGCAGGAACATTACAATGATCATTTTGATCATAAATGTTTTTGAAATGTAGCCCTGTTCGCGAAGCACTTTGAACCCAATTCCGGCACTGTCAATAGCCAACAGGGTCTCATCAAAATCAAAAAATGCGGCAATTTTCATGTACTAGTTCCTGATATCATAGATTTGGATAAACTATCATGACCAGACATGTGATAAAGCTATATTTATTTATTTTTAATGGTAGCCAGATAGTCTCAGATTCAGAAACTTGCAGAAACGCAGCGCTGACTTATCTTGTTTCTCATCTTGAAGTGGAGAGATTGGCATTATCAATGCTGTATCTAATCCCATAAAGGAACATTCCATAGGTTTGAGATCTCCAAATTGATGATTGGTTCGTATGAAACAAACTGATGCACAAAAGAACTATGAAGCCACCCGCCAAGCCATTGCTTATGTGGAACGCAGACACGCCACTATTGAAGACTATAAGCGAATTGGTTTCAAATCCGGACTTGAAGTCCATCAACAGCTCAAAACCAAAAGTAAACTTTTCTGTCGCTGCCCTGCCGGACTCTATCATGCAAATGATGATTATGATGCCGAAGTCATCCGCCATATGCGCCCCACACTAAGTGAGTTAGGCGAATACGATGGAACGGCTCTTATGGAGTTTAAGACACGTAAGAACATCACCTACCGCCTGAATAACCAGAGTGCCTGTACCTATGAAGTGGATGACACCCCGCCATTCCCCATCGATCAGCAAGCCCTGGATTATGCCATCGAGATTTCTTTGCTGTCCAAGTTGAATATTGTTGGCGAGGTTCATATTACGCGTAAACAGTATCTGGATGGCAGTATCCCTACGGGATTTCAACGCACGGCCATTCTGGGTGTAGAAGGTGAGATTCAATTAAAGAATAAAAAGGTACGTCTTATTCAACTCAGCATCGAAGAAGATTCCTGTCGCGAGATCTCTGACATAGGTCATTCACGTGTATTTAAAACCGATAGACTGGGAATGCCGCTCATTGAAACGGTAACCCATCCTGACATGGATACTCCTGATGAGCTGGCTGAAGCAGCTGAATATATTCGTTTCCTCAACCGCAGCACCGGCAAAGTCCGCACCGGCATGGGCGCTGGACGTGAGGATGTTAATGTAAGCTGTGCCGGTGGGAGCCGGGTCGAAATCAAGGGTGTAGCTCATAACAAATGGATCCCTGAACTTTCCCATAATGAAGCCTTCAGACAATGGGCACTCCTGAATATCCGTAAATTGATCAAAGATCGTGGTCTTAAACAAAACACCTGGAAACTTAGCCATAAAGAAATCGGTCTTTCACAACCGGAACTCCTGACACCGGCATTGAGAGGGAAACTTAACCAGGGATTTCAGATCATGGCTATCAACCTGCCTGATTTGAAGGGGATTCTCTCCCATTTTACTCAACCGGGACACCTTTTTGCAGATGAAATTATTCACCGCCTGAAGGTTATTGCCTGTATCGAGAGACCTAACATGACTCACTCGGAGGAATTGAACCCCCTTCTTTCCAACAAACACTTGAAAAAGATTGCTGCTTGGCTCGAAGCTGGGAAAGATGATGCTCAGATCATTCTCTGGGGACCGCCGGCAGACATTCCAACTGCCCTGGAAACCGTGGAAGAGCGCTTGCTCATGGCCTTCGAGGGTGTTCCGTTGGAAACACGCAAATCCTTTGCCGATGGGACCACTATATTTGAACGAGTCCTCCCGGGAAGTGACCGCATGTATCCTGATACGGATTCCGCTCCCATTCCCCTCACGGTGGAATACATCGACCGCCTGGGTAAAAACCTGCCTATGGATATTGCAGACCGTTATCGGCAATTAAAAGATTGGGGGGTTCCTGAAGACACCTGGAAATATCTCCTGAGTAAGAACATGAGTCCACTCATTGAAAGGATCAGTGATAAATTTTCATTTTCTCCAAAATTCATTGGTACTTTTATTGGTCACACTTTCAAGAACATTGAGGGTAAAAAGGAGCTGCATAAAAATTTCTCCTATGAAAAGATCTATCAGCTTTTTCGTTATATCAATGAAAAGGAGCTTATTCCCGGAATAGCAAAATTTATGATGCCGATGATCTACGAATTCCCTGACATGCAGTTTAGCTCTGTACTGACCAGTATTCACTTCAAACAACGCAGCTTGTCAGACATTCTGACTCCAATAGAATTCCTACATGAAAAATTCAAAGAAAACGGTGCTGTACCAAACTCTGACTCGCTAATTAACTGGCTAATGGGACAGGTTCATCAGCAAGCTATCGGAAATGTCAAACTCTCTGACCTCAGACAAAAGATCAGACTTAAAATAAAAGAAAAGAATTGATTCCATGAGCGATGATATTTTTCAAGGTTACCAGGGCGCGGCCTTAAAGATCCTGAAGAAGTATAATGTCCGGGTCTGGGGACAGGCTAAGATCAACACGACCCGCGGAACATTCAAGGGAACCGTACTTCCCCGAGCTGAGAATGACGATGATCAGCATATTGTGTTAAAGATCGAAACCGGATATAACATTGGTATCGATATCCTAACTATCCAGAAGATGGTGGAAAGCGGATATCAAAAAGCTAATTATAAGATCCCGGAAAAAGAATTCCCCTATTCTGATGATAAACCCAATGTAAAGCTGTTTGGTACAGGGGGCACCATTGCATCCAGGCTGGATTATCGCACCGGTGCTGTCATCCCTGCATTTTCGCCTGGTGAATTATATGGTGCTGTACCTGAGTTAGCAGATATTTGCAATATTGATACAGAGAAACTCTTTGCCGTTTTCAGTGAAAACATGGGTCCTGATCAATACAAGATTCTGGCTAAAAGCATTGGGAAAGAAATTGCCAATGGAGCAGATGGCATCATGATCGGTCATGGCACTGACACTTTACATCATACGGCTGCTGCTCTATCCTATATGGTCCAGGATTCGCCCATCCCTATCATTTTGGTTGGATCTCAACGTTCCTCGGATCGTCCTTCATCCGATGCCGCACTAAATCTAATTCATGCTTCTTATGCCGCCGGACATGGAGATATTGCAGAAACGCTGGTGTGTATGTTCGGACCCACTTCAGATGAATATGGTTTTCTCCATCGTGGAACCCGGGTTCGCAAAATGCATAGCTCCTATAGATCTACCTTTCGCACCATCGGGGATACACCTGTTGCCACAGTGACCAGCAGGGGTTTGAAGCACATCAAGCAAGAGTATCAGCACCGCCGTAAAGATAAACAGGTGAAGATCATCCCCGCCTTCAGTGAGAAGGTCACAATGTTATACTACTATCCCCATATGCAGCCAGAGATCATGGACACCCTTATAGATGCCGGCTACAAAGGGATTATTATTGTGGGTACTGGTTTAGGGCACGTGAATCGTGAACTTTATCCAGCACTCGAAAGAGCCAAGGAGGCCGGCGTTTCCATCTTTATGACACTACAGACACTCTGGGGATATTCGCATATGTTTGTCTATGATACCGGTCGCGATATGATGGCTTTGGGTGTCATTCCACTGGGTAATATGTTACCGGAAGTGGCCTGGGTTAAATTAGGTTGGACCTTGGGCCAAACCGAGGACATGGAAAAGATCAAACAGATCATGCTGACTCCCATTAATGATGATATAACAGAGCGGGAACCCTATAACGGCTATCTGGTTTATCAGGGTGGTGTTCCTGAAGTGGAGGGCTTTGTTCGTAATTTCCGGAAATAGTGTTAAGGTATTTTTAGTTTTGTCATCCTTGAGAGAGGTTATCGAAGATAACTGAACGAAGGATCTTGAGACTTGTTTACCATGTATATTACGGTCTTGGCAGTAGGATCAAGATTCTTCGCAAATGCTCAGAATGACATATCTTATAACGCTTGTCCTATAGGACCTGTTGAAAAGTGGCATTAAGCCAAAAAACGAGTATAATTAAATTATGATCCCTAATCGCTCCGAATATCTCCAGCAACAAGCCCAACAGGGTCAAAAGATCATGGGTGTCCTGCCGGCACTCTATCCAAGGGAATTACTCTGGGCTTTTGATATCCTGCCGGCTGAGATATGGGACCCACCGGGCGATATTTTACTGGCTAATGCACATTTGCAGGCCACCATTTGTCCAGTGGTTAAACGGAGTCTGGAATTCATTCTTAAAGATCCCGAAGTTGTTAATTCCGGTTACCTTTTTCCTCATACTTGCGATTCTCTCCAAAATCTGGCCACCCAGGTGAAAGACCTTATTGGGATGCCAATTCCTGTCTATACTTTCTATAATCCCAAGGGAAGCTTTAACAAAGTGACCAGCACTTTCTATCGTGATATCCTGTTTGATTTTCAGAAAGCGCTGGAACAGGCAAATGGTCCATTAGACCCTGATAAATTGAAAGTTGCCTGTGAATTGGGATTTAAAATCGATAGTCGACTGCTGACTTTGCAAAAAGCCCGCATGACGGATCATCTAAATCTTAATAACCGGGAATATTTCCAACTCATTCGTGGGGGAGAATACATAAATCCCCATTATTATCTGGAATTATTGAATCAGGTGAAGATTCTTGATCAGCCTTTAGAGAACAGGCATACTCGTCTCCTGGTTTCAGGAATCCTACCACCGGATAATGATACGCTGTATTTTTTAGATGAGCTCAAGGTAAGCATCGTGGTCGATGACCTTTTATCCGGAAGTCGGCGCCTTCCCGTAACCACCATGGATCCACCTGCTGACCCAATAGAGTATCTAACAGATCGTTTTTTCCTCCTGCCGCCCTGTTCCACAAAAGCAAACAGCCTTGACGAACGGCTACATCACCTTAAAAAGTTGGCGGTTGAAGGTCGTATTCATGGAGTACTGTTTAATATTGTGAAGTTCTGTGAGCCTGAGCTGTTTGACCATCGTTTCCTTGTTAAAGCTTTTAAGAAGCTGGGGTTGCCAATACTTAGTCTGGAAACAGAGTTGCAACCCGGACTCTCAGGACAGGATAAAACCAGAATTGAGGCATTCATCGAAATTCTGGATGAGGAGGCCCTGGTTTGAGTCTTCGCGGTCAGTTAAAATATAAATTCATGAAAGACTTTGGTGCTCCGGCATTGATGTCCTTGCAAGATATCATAAGATCTAAATCACGTCCTGTGCCGAAAGCGTTTGGACCGCCCTTAAAGACCAACAAGCGACTTAAAGAGATCTTAACACGTCATTATTTTCTGTCAAGATATGTTCCTGGCGCAAAAAAGGTAGCCTGGGTCACCAGTGGTGCACCCGTAGAACTGTTGCGTGCTTTTGATTTCTATACCATTTATCCTGAGAATCACTCTGCTCTGGTGGGAGCAAAAAAGCAAGGTGCTGATTATTGCAGTATTGCTGAAAGCGATGGCTTCAGTCAGGATCTTTGCTCCTACGCCCGGATCGATCTGGGACACATGCTTTCAGGTAAATCCCCCGCAGGTAAGCTGCCAAAACCTGACTTGTTGTTCTGTTCAAATAACATATGTCAGACCGTACTTTATTGGTACAAAGCTATCGCCCATGAACTGGATATCCCTCTGATCAACTTCGATGCCCCCTTCGTTTTCACAGAGCAGTCTGAGACCGATGTTCGTTATATGGCCCAACAGCTTCAGGATATGATTCCCATCCTGGAGCAGGTCAGTGAACGTGTTTTCTATCTAAATGATTTGGAGACTATTCTTAAGCGTTCCCAGGAAAGCTCTCAGACCTGGGGGAACATTCTCAAGTCCATGCAGGCCAGACCGGCTCCCATGACCATCTTTGATGCTTTTGGTCATTTAGCTCCGATTGTATCCTTAAGAGGTTTACCCGTGGCACAGGATTACTACAACATTCTACAAGAAGAAGTCGAGGATCGTGTGACAAAGGGGATTGGCGCAATTACAGATGAACGCTATCGTCTGATCTGGGATAACATTGCCATCTGGTATAAGGTCAGATTCCTGGCCACCTTTTTTGCAGAACGTAAAATGAATTTTGTTACGGCTACCTATACCAATGCCTGGGCTGAGACCATCGACCATCTGAATGTCAAAGATCCCTGGAATTCCATGGCTAAGACCTATGGCCAGATCATTCTCAACAACAACCTTAAACATCGTCTCAGTTTAATGCGCAAGATGATACTGGATTTTTCAGTAAACGGGATGGTGATGCATTCAACCCGTAGTTGTAAGCCATATTCTGTGGGTCAATTTGATCTGCGGAAAGCCTTAAGCACAGAGCTTGATCTCCCCGCTGTTATTC
>JAUVKO010000100.1 GCA_030596225.1 Fidelibacterota bacterium | reverse complement strand
CAATTCTTATGGAATACTACTTAATCCGGCAACATTAAGGCAAATATGTTGCCAAACCCATGAACTCCGGGTGCATCAGGTGACGAGGAATTAAATGTATCTCATTCCTCGTCATACGATATTTAGGATTATTTAATTAGTGATATCTTCTGGGTGACAGCTTGATTGCCCCTGGAATTGATCTGAGCAATATATATACTGGATGGCAGAGGCTGCCCATGATCATCAATTCCATTCCATCTCACACTGTATTGACCTGATTCACTATGGGAGAGTCTGCAAGAGTGCACCTGAGCTCCTTTTAGATCGAAAATCGAAAGTTCCCCTTCAAAATGAGAGCTTACAGCATATGGAATGGTAATTCCTCTATTAAAAGGATTAGGGAAGGCTTCCAAAAGGTGGAACGCTTCGGGTAAGTATTCTGGATCATCCAGTCCGACAACTTGTAAAGCCAGTTTATGGATCCAGATCTGTTCATCGAATGCCACAGTATTTGGTGGAAAATCCAGGTTAATTGTGAAGTCCTGGGATTTCAAAGAATCCCAGATGACCATCGTTGTATCAAAACCATTACCCTCAAACCTGAGGTCGATAGGCATCTTGAAAATGGGTATACCTTTTTCCTGAATCTGATCAATGTGAATCCTTATTTCTGTAGCGCCAAAATCATTTTGTTGAGTTGCACTCCACCACCAGCGGTAATCCGGTTTCCCGGAACCATAGATCCATTGATTAAAGAACCACTCCATATCCTGTCCCCAGACCGCCTCAGCCACAGCTTGAAAATCTTCAGTAGAAGCATGACTGAATTGGTAGGTATCCCGATACTGAGCCAAGGTTTCAAAAAAGGTATCATCTCCCATCACATGGCGTAGCATATGCAGGACCCAGGCCCCTTTTCCATAGACGATATAATCGAATATCTCCCAAACATCAGATAAATTATTTCGATAAATGGAACCGTAATAATCTCTGTCTTTATAGGCCATGTGTGTATGGTAAGCATCTTCACCATTTTTGGCACCCCAATATATTGCTTCTGAATAGGTGGCAAAACCCTCATTGATCCAGATATGGTGAAAATCACTGCAAGTCACCAGATCGCCCCACCATTGATGCGCTAATTCATGGGCAATAGTATTCTCCCCGGAATTTCCCATGCTGGAACAGGTCTGATGTTCCATGGCTCCTCCCCACCCAAACTGAGCCATACCATATTTTTCGTTTGAGAAAGGATAATCCCCATAGGCTGCATTGAATATCTCAATCATATCCCCTGTTAAATTCCAACGCGCAATATTACTCTCAATTGCATAGTTAGGATACATCCAGTATTCCAAGAGCATGGAATCACCATCAGCAAAATAAAAAGTATCATCCCAATATTCATACTCAGTGATTGCCAGAGAAACCAAATAAGTTGCGATGGGATATTTATGTTTCCAATCCCAGGTTTTTGTACCATCCAGATTATCGATCTCAGATATGAGCAGACCGTTGGAAACTGCAGTTAATGCATCATCTACTGTAATGCCGATTCTAACGGAGTCAGCTTTATCCGTGGGGACATCCTTGCAAGGCCACCAGGTTCTGGCACCATAAGGCTCACTGAGAGTCGATATCATTGGAATACCATTTTGAGTACCAAATTCAAAAGCCTGGAAACCACTCTCAAGGGGATGTCCGTGATAGGCAACTCCCACAACGGCAGGGTCATCGATCCCATAGCTTCCGTCCAGAGTTATGTTAAGAATATTGGAAGCGTGATTAAAATCAACGCCACCCAGATAAACTGAGTCTACCGTCAGAAGATCGCTGAGATCCAGCTGGATATTCTCCAAACTAGAAATATCCGATGTCAGGTGAACCTCAACAGTTCCGTGGATTATCTCTGTGGCTATATCAATATCTATGTTCAAATCATAATAATGAACATCCCAATCGCCCCCCCCCACTCTTAATGAGGCTTTGGCAAGTTGATCATAATGACTGGCCATCTTTGCCAGAGGTTTGCAGGGGATATTGGTCTGCTCAGCCTCTTGTGACCAAGCTGTAATGCTGATTAATATGATGAACAGAATATTAAATAATTTCATAATAACCTCTTAAATGCTTTGGTGCGAAAAATAGACGCTTTAGCAATAAGATACAATGGCAGAGAAACTGAATTGATTAAAGAGCATGCTTGTCCAAAATAAATTCATTTTAACCATCCGTCTTCGCTCATTGAGCTACGCCGGACAGGCAGATTAACACCCGTCTTCGTTCATAAAACTACCTGCCTGCGCCTGTCCGCTGTACTGCGTACTATGGAAGGTGGGCGAAGACCGTTTCGGCAAAACTAGGCATAGCGACGACCCATCTTCGCACAAGGCTACGATGGACAAGCTAAACTGGTTTCAACCGATCCTGAATATCATAAACCTGTTTGACTCACTCCGTTCGTTGAAAACAGGTTAAGTACCTTTTGACTCAATCACCCGTTCAAGAAGAACTCACGAACGGAAAACCCAAGACAAGAGGTTCTCGTATGGATTAAAATCAGTAAATGGTAAAATCTGTCCTAGACTGCTGTTTTTGATAGGTCAAACTATCATTCTCAAAAAGTTTTGGTATAGCAATGATTAAAGAGTTTGTGGTGGTAATATTGATAAAAAGCAGAGTCCGGTTTCCCGGACTCTGCCTAAAATAATTATCGGGTTAAAGTTTGTTGTTGGCCTGAAATTCCAAGAGCGTGCGCATATAATTATCGCGCACCAGGGTCTGAGGTTTGTGTGAATGGATCAAACTCATACTACCCTTCATCTGGGATAGACTCTGATACTCGTTCTCATCCATCCAGGTGATCAGGTCTTTCAGGATCGTTTTCATAGTTTCAGGTCCATGGGCCATGAGAGCAGATGCTAACATGGTCACATCTGCACCAGACATGATCAGCTTCAAAACATCCTGTGCATTGTGAACACCACCACTGGCAGCAAAGCTTACCCCTACATTTCCGCGCAAGATGGAAATCCAACGCATGGCCAAGCGAATTTCCCGTGAATGGCTTAGCTGAATCTGACGCTTGGTTTCCAATTTCTCCAGATCAATGTCGGGATGGTAAAAGCGGTTGAACATGACCAACGCATCTGCACCAACACCTTCCAGAGCTTTAGCAACAGCCGGCAAGGAACTGAATCGTGAACCGATCTTAACAGCTACCGGAATAGTGACATTGTTTTTCACCCAGCCTACGATATCTGTATATCGTTTCTCCACAGCGGCACTGGTTTCACTAAAATCCACTGGTAAATAATGAATGTTCAGCTCTAAGGCATCAGCTCCTGCTGCTTCCAATTTTTTGGCATAATCCATCCAGCCACCTGGTGTAGCGCCATTCAAGCTGGCAATAACCGGAATATCCACCCCTTCCTTGATCTTGCGAACATTTTCAAGGTATTCCTGGGGGCCACTCATAAATTCATGAGCCTTAGGGAAATAGCTTAGTGCTTCTGCATACGAATCGGCTCCATATTCCATGAAAAACTCAAGCGAACTGTCTTGCTGCTCGATCTGTTCTTCAAACAAAGAGAATAGCACAACAGCAGATGCTCCATTATCCTCCAGAATCTTGATCCTGTCCAGTTTCTCTGTCAAGGGTGAAGCAGACGGGACTAAAGGATTTTTCAGCTTCAGACCCATATACTTTGTGCTTAGGCGCATAATAACTATATCCTTTAGTCTTTACTTAAATTTCATCGTATGACATGGCAGCCAGCTTGGCATAGTAATTATACTTTTCCTTGGCTGCTTTATCTGATCTTTCAAGATATTCCTCAGCCGCTGCCGGATTGATACGATTTAGAATGGTAAATCGAGTTTCATTCGAAGAATACTCACGTACATGCCTTTTCGGTGGTTTTGAATCCAGTTTTAAGGGATTCTTACCTTCTGCCGCCAAAAGCGGATTATATCGATAGAGTGTCCAATAAGCACTTTCTACAGCCAGTTTCTGCTGATTCATGCCCTTGGTCATATCAATACCATGGGCAATACACTGACTATAGGCAATGATGAGGGATGGACCCGGATAGGCTTCAGCTTCCATAAAAGCGCGGACAGTCTGAGCATCATTTGAGCCCATAGCTACAGAAGCAACATAGACATTCTTGTAGTTCATAGCCATCATCCCCAGATCCTTCTTAGGAGTGGGTTTACCAGCAGCAGCGAACTTGGCCACAGCTCCTAACGGTGTCGATTTAGATTTTTGGCCACCAGTGTTGGAATAAACCTCCGTATCGAGTACCAGGATATTCACATCCTTACCAGAGGCTATAACATGGTCGAGACCACCATAACCTATATCGTAAGCCCAGCCATCACCACCCATGATCCAGACACTCTTCTTCACCAGATTATCGGCAACAGATAGCAGCTGTCTGCTCAAAGGAGTATCCAGCTTTTCAACGAGTGACATCATTTTCTGAACGCGGGCACGTTGTTCAAATATCTCAGGCTCGTTAGCTTCGGATGCATTTGTAATCGCATCAACTAACTCTGAGCCGATCTCATCCTTCAACAAAGCCATTAGTTCTACAGCATGTTCACGGTGTTTGTCGATGGTCAAACGAAATCCCAAACCAAATTCGGAAGTGTCTTCAAAAAGTGAGTTATTCCAGGTTGGGCCACGTCCATCCTTGTTCTTGGTCCAGGGCGTGGTAGGCAGGTTTCCACCATAGATGGATGAACAACCCGTGGCATTGGCAATGATCATGCGATCCCCAAAAAGTTGGGAGGTTAGCTTCACATAGGGTGTTTCACCACAACCCACACAGGCTCCGGAGAACTCGAAGAGAGGTTGGAGAAATTGAGCACCTTTGACTGCTTCATGTTTTACGTTATTTCGATCCACCTCAGGCAGATCTAAGAAGAAATCCCAATTGGCACGCTCAGTTTCACGTAAAGGACGTTGGGGCGCCATGTTGATGGCTTTACGGCTTAGATTGGTCTTATCGCGGGCCGGACAGACCTCAACACAGAGATTACACCCTGTACAATCTTCAACAGCCACCTGGAGAATATATTGTGAACCAGCCTCCCATTCCTTGCCCTTGGCAGCGATATGCTTAATGGTATCGGGAGCGCCCTCAAATGCATTTTCTGCAGTCACTTTGGGACGAATGGCGGCATGGGGGCAAACCAAGGCACATTTGTTACACTGAATACAGATATCAGGTTCCCAGATCGGAATCTCTAAAGCAACATTTCGTTTCTCCCACTGAGTCGTGCCGGTAGGCCAGGTTCCATCGATTGGCATGTCGCTCACAGGTATATTATCACCACGTCCGGCCATGATTTCAGCAGTTATTTTTTGTACAAATTCAGGGGCTGCTTCTGGAACGATCAAGTGACGAACATCGCTGCCGCTCAGTGTATCGGGAACATCAACTTCAAAAAGATTGGATACTGATTGATCCACAGCATGAAAGTTTTTCTCAACGACGGCATCTCCCTTCTTACCATAAGTTTTTTTAATAGCTTCCTTGATCTTGGCGATTGATTCATCTCTTGGCAAGATACCGGAGATAGCGAAGAAACAGGTCTGCATGATGGTATTGATTCGCATGCCCATGCCGGTTTCTTTGGCAACAGTCACTGCATCGATCACAAAAAATTTGAGCTTCTTATCAATGATCTGCTTCTGGTAATGACGAGGTAAGGCACCCCATATCTCATCTTTGTTTAAATGACTATTCAGCAGAAAAGTCGCCCCCTCTTCAGCTTTAGACAGAATGTCAAACTGCTCTAATAGTTCATACTGATGACAGGCAATAAAGTTGGCTTTGTCAATGAGATAGGTGGATTTGATCTCATCTTTTCCAAATCTTAAGTGAGATGTGGTAGTACTACCTGATTTCTTGGAGTCATAAACAAAATATCCCTGGGCATAGTTGTCAGTCCCTTCACCAATGATCTTGATCGAGTTTTTGTTGGCTCCTACAGTTCCATCAGCTCCCAGACCAAAGAACATACCACGGAAAACATCACCTTTTATAGTTCTATATTCAGGATCATAATCCAGAGAGGTAAAGGAAACATTATCATTAATACCAATCGTAAAATGGTTCTTGGGTTTATCCTTATCTAGTTCATCAAAAACACCCTTGATCATTGCCGGAGTGAATTCTTTAGAGGAAAGACCATAGCGACCACCTACGATCAGCGGCATTTTATCAAACTGGTAATAAGATTCACTCTGAGCTTCAGCAAAAGCTGTGATCACATCCTGATACATGGGTTCACCGACGCCACCCGGTTCTTTGGTTCGATCAAGCACAGAGATCTTTTTCACGGAAGCAGGTAGTGCGGAAATGAAATCTTCGATTGAGAAAGGCCTGAAAAGACGAATTTTAACCATACCGACCTTTTCATCCTCATTAATCATTTGATTCACAGTCTCTTCAACAGTTTCAGCACCAGAGCCCATGATAATGATCACCTTTTCAGCATCAGCTGCACCGACATAATCAAATAGACGATATTTACGTCCCACGATACTCTCAAAGCGATCCATGGTCTTTTGCACAATCTCAGGAGTTGCTTCATAAAAAGGGTTTACAGTCTCACGACCCTGGAAGAACACATCCGGATTCTGGGCAGTTCCCCGGAGAACCGGATTATTGGGATTCATTTTACGGTTACGGTGAGCGATCACCCACTCATCATCGATCATGCCTTTAATGTCATCATCGCTAAGCTGTTCGATCTTCATGACCTCATGTGAGGTTCTGAAACCATCGAAAAAGTGAATGAAAGGCACTCGGGTCTGCAAGGTGGAAGCCTGGGCAATAAGAGCCATATCCATGACTTCCTGAACCGAATTAGCAGACAGCATAGCCCAACCGGTTGCCCGGGTTGCCATGATATCTGAATGATCACCAAAAATAGACAGTGCCTGAGCTGCCAGAGAACGAGCCGATACATGGAAAACCGTCGGTGTTAATTCACCGGCAATCTTATACATATTGGGGATCATCAGGAGCAAGCCCTGCGAAGCTGTGAAAGTAGTAGTCAAAGCGCCGGTTTGCAGGGCTCCGTGTAAAGCACCTGCTGCCCCACCCTCACTCTGCATTGCTTCCACAGTGGGAATGGTACCCCAGATATTTTTTTGTCCCTGAGCCGAAAAGGCATCAGCATGCTCACCCATGTTGGATGAAGGTGTGATTGGGTAAATAGCACAAATTTCGTTGGTTTTATGGGCAATGTAAGCAGCAGCTTCATTCCCGTCGATGGTTACCATCTTGCGGTTCATTTATTTCTCCTGTATATATCGAATGGATTTGATCGTGAGATTTGTTCGTAAAACATCA
>JAUVKO010000260.1 GCA_030596225.1 Fidelibacterota bacterium | reverse complement strand
GACTTCAGTCGAGTGTTTACATAGCTGATTAACGAGAAACCGTTTAAACGGTTTTAATAATTTTAACCTGTTCTTGAAACCCACCAACTCCAGTCTACGCTCCCCTTCGACAAGCTCAGGGACCAGCTACGACCGGGCAGGGAAGTTGGTGGTTACTGAGAATGTGCACTCGTTCGAAGTTTCACACCCCAGTCAACCACATAAACAACAATCATATTGGTCAGTACTGAAAAACCAATAAACCAGGTCCAGGCCAAACCAAAACTCTTTAGTACAAATACAATGAGCATGGATGCAACCAGTCCTATCATAAGACTGATCTGTGAAAAGTCCCTGTCAATCTTCGTCAGGAAAAACAGGCCCAACAACCCGCCATAGGTAAACGAGGCAATCTGCAGACCCATTTCCACAATGGATTTATCAGACTCGTCAAAAACCAGGGCAATACCAATCAAAACAATAGCCCAGAACAGGCTGATCAGGCGCGAAGTTTTGATGGATATATCCTTGCCAATCCAATCCGTAGCTGTGGATGAGGCCAGTGAATTAATAGATGAACTCAGGGTTGACATCGCTGCCGATAAAACACCAGCCAACAACAGGCCCTTGAGACCCGCCGGAAGCTCATTCACAATAAAATATGAAAATTCTCTGTCCTTCTCCAGCTCGATTCCACCGAGATAGATATAGATCAACGAACCAGCCAGGAGAAAAACTGCAAACTGCAGAAAAACAAAGAAACCACTGCCAATGATGGCTTTTTTGGCTGATGGCAGATCCCGACACGACAAAACCCGCTGAACCATCATGTAATCCGCACCATGCGATGCCAGCGAGAGCAACATGCCCCCGAACAGAGCCGAAAGAAAGAGCCATGGATCAGAGAATAAATTCCAACCCCAGCGTACAACATCAAGCTTGCCCTGTTCATTTAATTGAGCGATCATTGTTCCAAAACTTGCATCACTATGCCCGAGGATATAAAAAATTGCCAGGAGACCACCACCGAGATATAGAATGAATTGAAAACTGTCCACCCAGACCACTGTTCGAATTCCCCCCATAAGAGTGTAGATCACTGTTACAATTCCAATGATCAAAACAGCGACAGGTAAGGACCAGCCTGTAACAACCTGGACGATGACAGCGGTAGCCAGAAAGCGTATACCATCAGCCAAAATGCGGGTAACCAGAAAAACACCGGAAGCTGTCTTCTGGACCCTGGTTCCAAAACGTTCACCCAGAACCTCATAAATGGAAGTGATCCCACCTTTGAAATAGGCAGGTAGCAAAAAGATACTTACTAGAATTCGTCCTAATATGTAGCCCAAAGCTAATTGTAGAAAGAACCAGCTGTCTCTATAGGCCAAGCCGGGTATACTTATAAAAGTTAGAACCGAGGTTTCAGTTGCTACAATCGACAACATAGCTGCCCACCAGGGCATATCCCGCCCGGCTAAAAAATAATCTTCCGAGGTTTTATTGAAGCGACTGTTGTAGATACCGTAAGCAGAGATGCCGACCAAAAACAGAATGATAATACTGAAATCCAAGGTTGATAACATTTTTAATCCTCAGTTAGATGTTAATAAAATTTAGAACCATATTTCGTCATCTCGAGCGGAGTCGAGAGGTATAATCTGTAGAACAAAAAACTGTTTAGTGGGGCTTAAATTCAATAATTCTTTTAGTTGGTATTAATCACCATCCCTCGACTCCGCTCGGGATGACGGGCTAAAGATTTCAACTTTCAGTCTTCATTTTAGAAAAATATTCCAGAGCCTCCAGGTAGGAGTCCACTTTTTTTCCATAGAATTGAGCAGCGCAGATTTCTTTGATAACTGAATTTCTGCGAAATTCTTCTCGCTCATAAATATTGGATAAATGGACTTCTACAACAGGGGTGCTAATTGCTTCAATAGCATCACGGATGGCATAGGAATAATGGGTAAATGCTCCGGGATTAATAATAAATCCGTCTGCCCATCTTCGACGACGATGCAACAGGTCAATTATCCGACCTTCATGATTGGTCTGTATAATGCGGGTTTCCAGGTTAAGATCACGGGCTTTCCTGCGAATAGCTGTATTAACCTTACCCAGGGTCAAAGTGCCGTATTGTTCCGGATCACGTGTTCCCAAAAGATTCAGGTTGGGACCATGGATAATAAATATCCTTTTCTTATCGCTTCGTTTCACTTCTGATTGTTTTGACATGGTTCAATCTAAGCAGAGTGAGTGAGTCCTGCAAACAGATGTACCTGTTCACTAATGATGAAATTTTTCAGTCACAGATTCTCACTGATATATTCATTGCTGAACAACCATTGTTTTATAAAAAAGTTTTAGCCCTCAGCCAACAACACAGCTTCTTCAATGATCAGATTATATTTATATCCTGATCCAAAGTCTCTGTTCAAAACAACTTTTCCGCTAAAAATCACCACATCACCGACCTTAACAGCATCCATAGTGGTGACAGTCAAATCAAAATTGTTCCCGGATTGTGTTCCATCTTGTAGATGGACCCAATTTCTCCCCATTATTTGCGGGTTGAATTTTGTCACTTCCCCGCGAACGTTTACCATTTTACCTGCATATATTGCCATATCTGAGAATAACTCCTGGATACTTACACCACCAGAAACCTTATCGACTGAAATGTCCTTGACACGTGTCTTCTGCTCACTTCCATGAGGTGAAACTAAATCATTCCGCTGAGTCGCGCCACCTCGAAGCTGCCCAACGAACCAGATACTGTCAAAGACTCTATTCAGCTCTTTACTCTCAAAATTTTTCATCTCCAGGCCCTGATCATAACTTAGAGACATGCCTTCTTCAAGAGCTTGCTTTGCAGTGGCAATCCAATATTCCTTACTGCCTTCTGAAACCCTTAGATAAGTATAAGATTGGGCTTGAATTACTTCTTTAACACTTACGTTGTGACTGCTTGAAGCTGCTTGTCCTGGAACAGCCATCGACTGTCCCTGTTTCGGAGCCTTGACTCTTTCTTTAGAATCACAGGCAACCATTATCATGACGATCAAACTTATT
>JAUVKO010000161.1 GCA_030596225.1 Fidelibacterota bacterium | reverse complement strand
TGCCGGGTGGCATACTGTGATCTGGAATGCACTTGATAATGATGGACAAGCCATACCCACCGGTGTGTATCTGGCCCGGATTCATGCTGGAGCTTATTCACAAACCGTCAAAATGACCTACCTGAGATAAGGTTTATCTCATACAAGTCTATTCAGTGTTCTACTGAGTTAGCTAAGAGTGAGACGCTATTAAATCCGAGATTGCTTCGGTCATTCTTCCCTCGCAAAGACAGAATACGAATATTTAATACTCTTAGTGTGCATTCATAAATGGAAAAGTTATTCACGAAAATATTTTATTAGTGATTGCTGGTAAAATGAGATGAGGCATGATACATGATTTACAGAAATACATATACTCTGGTTATTGAAAGGATTCGTGAAATCCAGGCTGATATCAAACAAAACAGCAAGGATATCAAGCGAGCAGCTGATTTTGGTGATCTTAAAGAAAACGCTGAATACCATGCCGCCAAAGATAACCAGGCTCATTTGCATAATAAAATGCATCGCTTTGAAAAACACCTGGATAATGAAGTGGTAGAACCAGGTAGTATCAAAACCGATGTCGTGTCATTTGGCACTCAGGTCACCTATACAGATGGTGAAAACCCCATTACGGTAGCTATCGCCGGTGCTGCTGAATACGAATTGGACCTTTATGAAAATATTGTGACCACAGCTTCACCTTTTGCTCAGATGATCATAGGTAAGAAGAAAGGTGATACCATGACCCTGGATCTACCAGGTGGAACCAAAACCTTGACCATCACCGATATCCAACTGCTGGAGTAGTTTTGAGATTTCGAGAAGCTATTCTTGTAGTATTCAGATCAATGACAAAATAATTTAAACTACTCGATTTGATTGTCAAAAGCCGCTTTTCGGAGCGGCTTTATTATTGGTGCTGTTGGTGAATTTGAGAAAAGTATTGCTGTTATTATCATCAAAACCTCAGATATTCTAAGACGCTAAAAATAATAGGTCATTATGGAATGATAGATGGGAGGATCAAATGGATCATGATTTTTATCAGAAACTAAGAACTGATATTCGGGCATGGTTGCAAACTAAAACCGGGAAATCCAGTAAATGGTCGGAATATGTCTTATTGGCACCGGATCTCTTTCATCTGCTTGCAAGATTGGCTTTGGACAAGGATGTTCCATCGAAAGAGAAGGCCAAAATTGCCGGCGCCCTGGCATATTTCATTTCTCCTATCGATCTGATTCCCGAAGCTATTGTGGGACCGATCGGATATCTGGATGATGTAGCTCTGGCAGCTTACGTCATTAATTCTGTGATGAAAAACTGTGATCACGCGATCATTATTCGTCACTGGGCCGGCGAACAGAATGTTCTGGAGTTGGTTCAACAGATCGTAGATGTTGGAGCTGAAATGCTGGGCAGCAAGATCTGGAACAAACTAAAGAAAATGGTGAGTTAATGAAAACAGATGATGAAGGTAAATTCTAACACAACTTTTTGAGGTAGCAAATGCAGCGTAGCATTTTTTTAGTGTTGCTCTTTCTGATGGCGTGTAAGCCTGAGAGTCAGGATTCATTAACGATACTTAGTCCGGATGAACAAATACAAATTAATCTAGAATTACTTCAAGGCTTGCCTCACTATTCAGTCTCCGTTGATAATAAGTCCCTTATCCTACCATCCTCGCTGGGCTATTCTTTTCGCAAACAGGAAGATTTGAACGGTCCTTTTACTCTGACTCATTATGAGATAGAAGAAATTAATGAGAATTGGGTCCCGGTCTGGGGACAGGAAAAACTTATTCATTCTCATAGTAATCAGGCGAAGGTCGAGTTGCAGGAAATTAATGTTCCCAGGCGTCAGTTGAATTTGTATTTCCGGGTTTTTAATGACGGGGTGGCCTTTCGCTATGAAATACCGCAGCAGCAGGGTCTGGATTCACTTTTCATCGTTGCTGAAAATACCGAATTCAAATTTGCTGAGGATGCACAAACTTGGTGGATACCGGCTGACTACAATAGTTATGAAAAGATTTACACAAAAAGTTATTTAAGCGGAGTAGTTGATTCAGTACATACCCCTTTGACTATGGTTTCGGAAGCTGGATATTTTATCAGTCTGCATGAAGCAAATCTAAGTAATTATGCCAGTATGACACTGAGACCAGCTGAAACGGATTCTTTAAAATTGTTAAGTGAACTGGTACCCTGGCCAGATGGAGATAAAGTCAAAACAGTATTGCCCATGGTCTCTCCCTGGCGCACTATCACCATTGGAAGAAAGGCAACTGACCTGCTGGAATCCAGGATGATCCTCAATCTCAATGAACCTAATCGTATTGACGATGTTTCCTGGATCAAACCAATGAAATATATCGGTATCTGGTGGGGACTGCATATTGGCAAACAGACCTGGGTTCAAGGCGATCGACATGGAGCGACAACTGAAAACACAAAGCAGTATATAGACTTTGCGGCAGCCAATAATATCCAGGGAGTGTTGGTGGAAGGCTGGAACCATGATTGGGAATTGTATGGTCAGGATGAAGCCTTCAAGTTTACTAAGCCCTATGATGATTTTAATATTGAAGAAATAACCCGCTATGCAGCGGATAAGAATGTGGTGCTTATTGGTCATCATGAAACAGGCGGTGAAGCCCCATTTTATGATAGACAATTAGAGGATGCTTTTGCCTATTGTGAGAAATACGGCATACCTGCTGTTAAATCCGGATATGCTCGTACCAGTATTGAACCAATCGGTGAATCACACCATGGTCAATGGATGGTGGAACACTACCGCCGGGTTGTTGAAACAGCTGCAAAATACAAGGTTACTCTCAATGTCCATGAACCGGTTAAACCTACGGGAATTGAACGAACCTGGCCCCACATGATGAGTCGCGAGGGTGGTAGAGGAATGGAATGGAATGCCTGGAGTGAAGGCAATCCCCCAAGCCATACAACCATTTTACCATTTACTCGTTTGCTGGCAGGACCAATGGATTACACACCGGGGATTTTCGATTTACACTATGATCAATATAAACCGGATAACAGAGTTCATACGACTCTTGCAAAGCAGCTGGCACTCATGGTTGTGTTATATAGCCCTTTGCAGATGGCTGCTGACCTCATTGAAAATTATGAAGATCAACCGGCTTTCCAATTTGTCCGGGATCTGAGAATTGACTGGGATGAAACTGTTTATCTGGAAGCAGAGATCGGTGAGCAAATCGCTGTAGCCCGACGTGATGGAGATGAGTGGTTTCTGGGTGCGATCACTAATGAAAAGGAACGAGAGCTTTCAATTCCATTAAGTAAGATTCTTAATTCAGATATGATAGCAGAGTGTTATGTTGATGGTCCTGGAGCCCAATGGGAGGATAATCCCTATCCAATCTGGATCGCTGCTTACCAGGCAACTGTAGGGGATACACTTAAGGTAAAACTGGCTGCTGGTGGCGGCTTGGCAATCCGTTTCCGCTCACTAATTTCAGCTGATCAATCATTACCTTCAATTTCAAATTTGAGGCAGGATCAGCTGGAGAAAAACTAAGCCAAATATTATTAGAGGAAACTGTGAAACAATTTTCATTAAAGGGCATGACTCTGATAGTCATGCTTATAACATTACAAACCTGTTCAACTACTCAGAACATATCTACAGAAAGTATAGCCATGAATATTATTCCAAAACCATTAAGCATTGAAAATCTTGAGGGGGCTTTTGTGTTTAAGGAAGTGAATACGCTTGATATTTCCGGTGAAGTGACCAACAGAGCATTTTTTAGAGACTATCTAAGCTCACTTATTCCCGGGCTTACAGCAGGGGAGGCAGGCTCTACGGATATTAGTCTGGCCTTACTTCCTGTTACTGATATTCCGAGCGAGGGATATCGTCTGGAAATAACATCGGAAAACATATCGATTTCTGCCGGGGATGAACCAGGATTGTTTTATGGAATCCAAACTTTACGTCAGTTACTACCGGTTGCCGTTGAACAGGATAGTACATCCCTCGAAGGACACCGAATTCAAGCTGTAGTGATCACAGATCAACCTCGTTTCGCCTGGAGAGGGATGCATCTGGACGTTTCCCGACATTTCTTTCCGGCTGACTTCATTAAACAGTACATTGACATGATAGCCCTGCATAAAATGAATGTTTTCCATTGGCACCTCACTGATGACAACGGCTGGCGTCTGGAGATCAAGCAATACCCCAAATTGACTGAGATCTGTGCCTGGCGGGTGGATCGCGAGCATGAAGACTGGCATAAATGGACTCCTGTTCAAGAGGGTGAAGCAAGTACTTATGGCGGTTTCTATACACAGGAAGAAGTGAGAGATATTATCGCGTATGCTGCGGAAAGACAGATCACAGTAATCCCCGAGATCGAAATGCCGGGACACTCATCAGAGATCTTTGCTGCTTATCCTGAGCTTTCCTGTAAAGGTGAATTTCTCCCTGTTCGTCCGGGGAGCTACTGGCCCAATGAAGATATCTTATGTGCAGGTAATGATTCCGTATTCACATTTTTAGAAAATGTTATTGATGAAGTTGTGGAATTATTTCCTGCTGAATACATCCACATTGGAGGAGATGAAGCAGCAAAAAAACACTGGAAAACCTGTCCCAAATGCCAGGCGCGTATCAAGGCAGAGGGTCTTGCTGATGAACATGAGCTGCAGAGTTGGTTTATTCAAAAGATGGAAAAATATATACTAGCTAAAGGCAAGCGCATCATTGGCTGGGATGAAATCCTGGAAGGTGGTTTGGCTCCTGATGCAACTGTCATGTCCTGGCGTGGAGAAGCCGGAGGGATTGCGGCAGCCAAGGCCGGACATAATGTGATCATGACACCCACCTCACATGTGTATTTTGATTATTATCAGGGTGACCCTGAAACTGAGCCTCAGGCAATAGGAGGTTATTTACCCCTTCATAAGGTTTATGCTTATGAGCCCATTCCCGTTGAATTAGAGCAGGATGAATATCAATATATTCTGGGAGCTCAAGCTAATCTCTGGACGGAGTTTGTTAAAACGACCGATCATGCAGAATACATGGTGTTGCCCCGTATGTCAGCACTGTCAGAGGTATTGTGGTCCACTCCTGAGCAAAAGAATTGGTCAGATTTTCATCTACGCTTGCAAACATTACTGCCAAGATTTGATGCCTTGGATTGGAATTACAGTCATGGCTCTTTTCTAATTGAGATCCTGCTCGGCCGGATGCAGGAAAATGGAAGTATTGAGGTAGAACTGAGCTCAGAGCAGACCAACCATGAAATTCGATTTACTCTGGATGGATCAGATCCTGTATCAGATTCAGAAGCATACATCAGCA
>JAUVKO010000204.1 GCA_030596225.1 Fidelibacterota bacterium | reverse complement strand
GAACCATTCCACGATATGGGCGTATGCTCCCAGAATAACTTTGGTGGAAGTTAGATCATTGTCTAGGTTAGAGCCTCAAGAATTATTTGATCTATTTGAAAGGAATAAGGTATGATAAATATGAGCAGACGAGATTTCGTTAAAATAACCGGGACCGGGTTAGCCCTGGCAACCTTACCAGGCTTTATCCGCTCTGGTTTTGCTGTAGAAACTCCGGACAATAATCCTTACAAATTTTATTTTCAGCGCTTTGGTATTGACGAAGAAATGATTCGCAAAGTTATAGCTGAAGCCCTGCATTATGGCGGTGATTACTGTGATCTTTTTTTTCAGAACCAACTGAGCAATTCGATCCGATTGCAGGATAATATTGTTAATTCTGCCAGCACCAATATCACCTTAGGGGTTGGTATTCGTGTATTGAAGGGTGACCAGACCGGTTACTCCTTCACCGAAGATATTTCTTTAGCCAGCATGAAAGCTGCTGCCCGGACGGCTGCGGGTATTGCCTCCGGATCTGCAAAAACAGCCCCCCAGACCTTCAATGCTACCAAGTTAATGAATTACTATGAAACCGAGATTAGTTGGGAAGACGTAGGTGTTAAGGATAAGGTGGAGATGCTTCAGGCCATCAATGATGATGTGTTCAAAGAAGATCCCCGGGTGATCAAGGCCAGTGTCAATTTCAGTGATAGCGAGAACTATATTTTGATTGTCAATTCTGAAGGCAGTATTGCCACTGACTACCAACCTATGTTGAGGATTTCGGTTGGCTGTACCGCAGAAGAGGATGGTCGTCGTGAAAACAATTATTTTGATTACTCGGCCCGTGATGACATTCGTTTTTTGACCCCGGAACGTCTTAAAAGATTACCCAGGGAAGCTGTGGCTCGAACGGTAAAGCTTTTTGAAGCACAGGCAGCTCCGGCAGGCGAAATGCCGGTAGTCCTGGCCGCCGGGAGTTCAGGAATTTTACTCCATGAAGCTATTGGACACGGCATGGAAGCTGATTTTAACCGTCAGGGGATTTCGGTTTTCTCCGACATGATCAACAAAAAAGTTGCTGAGGACTTTGTCACCATCGTAGATAATGGGACTAATCCCCATATCCGTGGCTCAATAAACGTGGATGATGAGGGTGTGCCTTCTCAGAAAACAGTTCTGGTGGAGAATGGTGTATTGAAAACCTATTTGCACGATCGTATTTCTGCAAATCATTATGGGCTGGAACCCACCGGTAATGGTCGTCGAGAATCATTCAAACACTACCCCATGCCGCGTATGCGGAATACCTATATGCTGGATGGGCCACATGAGTTTGAAGAGATGATCGCCAATGTAGAGTATGGCATACTAGCCAATCAATTTACCAATGGACAGGTCAATATTGGTCCTGGAGATTTTACCTTTTACGTAAAATCCGGATCTCTGATCGAGAATGGTAAGATCACCGTTCCGATAAAAGATGTGAATATCATTGGCAATGGTCCGGAAGTCCTGAAACGTATCACCATGGTCGCCAACGACATGAAGATGTCTGAAGGCGGTTGGACCTGTGGAAAAAATGGTCAAGGGGTTCCGGTTTCACAGGGAATGCCCAGTGTGCTGGTTTCATCCATTACGGTGGGAGGCAGAGGTTAATCATGGAAAAGAATGTTTATTTAGATCTGGGATATTGGGTACAGAAAAAAGCCAAACAACTTGGTGCAACTGACTCGGCTCTGGGAATCAATCACTCTCGCAGTGTATCAGTTGATTTTCGTGATGGCAAGGTGGAGAAGCTTAAAGAATCCACTCAACAGTCAATGTGGATTGAAATTTTTGCCAAAGACCGCTATTCCAGTCACTCCACTAATGATCTGCGTAAAGAGTCTTTAGAGAAATTCATTGCGAATGCTGTTGATCTTACCGGATTCCTGGAAAAGGATGAATTCCGCAAATTGCCTGATCCTGAGTTGTACGAGGGCCAAACTAAGGTTGATCTGGACCTGAGTGATCCTAAACAAGGTGATCTTACTGCTGAAGAACGTCAGACTCGGGCCAGGGAATTGGGCGAAATCCTGAAGGGGAAAGATGAGAGAATTATTTCCGTCTCCTCAGGATTTTATGACAGCCACAGTGAGACTTATCATCTAAAATCCAATGGTTTTGAGGGACATAAAGAATCCACCTCATTCACTCATGGTGCATCTGTATCTCTTCAAGGTAAAGGTGATAAAAAACCGGAAGGTTGGCGTTATTACCGGGTTCGTCATCTGGATGATCTGGTTGGAGCTGAACAAACAGCTAAGGAAGCCTTGGCCAGAACCCAGGATCGCATGGGTGCTGAAAAGATTCCATCGGAAACATTGCCGCTCCTGTTAGAAAATTCCAATGCAGCCGGTCTTTTTTGGAGGATCATGTATCCTCTAAGTGCTGCCGCTATTCAGCAAAAGAATTCTTTTCTCGAAGGAAAGAAGGATCAGCAGATAGCCTCTGATGTATTAACCATCCTCGATGATCCAACTATAGTTCGGGGTCTTGGAAGTCGCTATTACGATGGAGATGGAGTTGCCGCTAAAAAGATGCCTCTGATCACCAATGGAGTTTTGAACAACTACTTCGTTGATATTTACTATGGGAATAAGTTGGGCTGGAAACCAACCAGTGGTAGTGCATCTAATCTTATCATGAAACCGGGTAAGCGCTCCGGTGCTGAGATCGAAGCTGGTCTGGATCGAGGTATTCTGGTTACGGACTGGTTAGGCGGCAATGCAAACCCAACCACAGGTGATTACTCTCTGGGTATAGCCGGCTGGCTGATCGAGAATGGCAAACGAGTAAAATCTATCACTGAGATGAATATTTCTGGGAATTACTCAGATCTATTGATGAACCTGACGGAAGTGGGCAATGATCCCTGGATCCATTCCTCTTTCAGAACACCAACCATGTTGTTCGATAAGGTAAATTTCTCGGGATCATAAAGGGAAAGCTGAAACCGGGAATGCTTACCATGCAAGTCTTCGCGAGCGAATGAAATGAGAGTGGCCTGCCTGCGCTTGTCCGCCGCCTGCCTATGCCGAAGCGGCTACGCGCAGGCAGGTACTTCGTACTTGAGGAAGGCGGGCGGAGACCGACTTCGGCATAGGCAGGCGATCTCAAAATTTTGACTAGATATAGTATTTGAGATTGCTTCAGTCGGTAGAAACCTCCTTCGCAAGGTTGATTCCATGTTTGCCTCAATTTTCCGTGTCACTTCATATACATTTCGTGGACAAGCCCTTCGGCAATGTGCTAGCTCAGGATAAATCTTTGGCCTGAGATAACTGTTATCTGCTTTATAACATGATCAAGCTAAAAATACCTTGATTTTCCCAATAGTATGATATAATATCATACTGGAGGTGAAAAATGAGTGCTTCAAAAATAGCTATTACTTTAGAAAGTGAATTAGTGGTCGAGCTTGATAGACTGGTAAAAACCAATATATTTCCGAATCGAAGCCGTGCAATTCAAACAGCAGTAAAGGAGAAATTGGATCGACTAAAGCATACCAGGCTTGCACAGCAATGTGCTAAACTAGATCGTGATTTTGAGATGAAGCTGGCTGATGAAGGGTTAGATGAGGATTTTGAATCGTGGCCAGAATATTAAGAGGTGATATACGCTGGGCAGATTTGCAGCCAACGCGTGGAAATGAGCAGGCAGGGAAGCGACCAGTTCTGATTCTTAGCCAGAATGTTTTTAATGAACGTTCAGGGACCGTGATAGCAATAGCTCTCACCAGTAAAGCTCAAAGAGCCGGATTTCCCTTAACCTTTGAACTTTCATCAAAAAGACTACCAAAAAAATCTTGGGTAAAAATTAGTCAAATAAGAACTCTTTCCACATTGCGAATTGGTAAGAAATTAGGAGAAGCTGAACCCGAGGAATTGTCTAAGATCGTCCAAGGGTTGAATGAGATTTTAGAAGGATAACTCGTGTGTATGTCATCCTCATGCCGAATCCCAAAGATATTGCCAGAATGAAATGAAAGATATCAATTCAAAAGCAAAACATTCCTAACAACGCCACAAGTACACCGGACCCCTTAAGTGTCTTCAATTAATTCACCTTTGCTTGGCTAATCATTGCTGTACCAAAATGTTTTGAAATTGAAGTAATACCCAGTCTAAACCAAGGATTTAGGACAGATTAATCCAAATTTGTAATTTAACCCCCCCTGTCTTGAGAAAACTGGAATCTCTCGACTTG
>JAUVKO010000249.1 GCA_030596225.1 Fidelibacterota bacterium | reverse complement strand
AGCTTGAAATGGAGATTACCATCTCCTGCATGACCAAAGATTACAGCATCGTCATAGCGGTAATTCTTGAAAAGCAGCTTAAGATCCCTGATAGCTTTAGCCAAATCCTTTACTTTGAAGCAGACATCCTCACTAAGAATTGTTGTTCCGGATAAACGGGTAGCAGCATGAAGGGGTCCTAACTCTTGTCGTGCTTTCCAGAGTTTTTCATGCTGAACCGGATCATCAGAAAAAGAGGGATGAAGATCAGAGTGTTTTTTATGAATAATATCAATTGCTGAGGCAACTTTTTGTTGCAGAAGATCAGTGTCATTATCTTGAAACTCTATAAGTAATGCCGCTGAATTGGGGGCGATATTATTATGTATTTCAGATGGCAATCCGGGAATATGACAAACTGCTTTCAGGGCGGCAGCATCCATGATCTCTAGAGCATAACTGCCCACTTCCTTCAATTGGGGAACCAGTCTGGCTGCATTTGCAAGTGAATCAAATATGACCAAAGCTGTTGATCTATATGCTTGCAAAGGCACGGTATCCAGGGTCACGCTAGAAATAAAACCCAGTGTTCCTTCAGAGCCGACCATGAGATGAGCTAAAATCTCTAAAGGACTCTCATAATCCAGAAAACTGTTCAGGGAATAGCCCATAGTGTTCTTGAGTTTGTATTTGCTGTGAATTTTTTGTTTTAGAGTCTTATCCCTTCTGATCCGATCACGGATACGTAACAAACCTTCATAAATCCGGGGAGCTTGCGCCCGCAGTTTTTCATCATCCTGAGGAATGGCAGTATTAAGAATTAGACCATTAGGCAGGATCATTTCCATAGCAGCCAGAGTCTGGTAACTGTTTGAATGCAACCCAGAACCAATACCACTGGCGTTGTTGGCCACAATTCCACCGATAAGCGCTGACTTAATAGATCCAGGATCCGGACCTATACGGTAGCCCAGGGGTTCCAGATGCTGATTGGCTTTTGCTGCCACAACGCCAGGCTGTAACTTGATTTGCTTACCACCGTTCAGTATTTCCAGGTCTCGCCAACCCTGTTTGATCTCCACCAGAATATCATCACTGATAGCTTGACCGGAGAGACTGGTTCCTCCAGCCCTGAAAACGATGGTTCTTTTCCGTTTGCCGGCAATTTGAAAAAGGTTTGAAATATCCTCAACTGAATATGCTTTAACTACCAATCGAGGTAAAAGACGATAAAAACCGGCATCCCGGGCAAAACTATAGCGTTGGATCAGATCACTGCGAACCTGTTTGACAGATAATTTCCATTTCAGTTCGCGTTGAAGAGTCAGAGTGAAGATGTTTTTCAGGAATTTCATAAGCTTGCAAAGATAATATACTATACTTTCCTGGGCGAGGATTTGAATCCTCGCTTGAGTATAAAATATTGGTGCATTCTTATGGCAAATGAATTGAACTCAGTGCAAAATTTATGTAAACAATAAAAAAGGCGAGGATTCAAATCCTCGCCTTTTTTGTTTACTAAGAGCTAAATATTAAAAACTATGGGAATATCCCAGAGCAAAACCAGTTGAGGTTTTACTATAGTATTCCTGATTCTTTGGAATGGGAGCATAGTTCTGTCCATCTTGATAGAACGTGTTATATAGTCCAAAACTGACATGCTTTTTATCAGAGAGAATATACTTTCCACCAAAAGCAATGGTATATGAGCTTAGGCTATAGTTCATGTCAGATTGATATTCATCCGTGGCTCCGGTTGCACCATAGAGATAGCCACCACTGATAACTAACGATTCGCTCAATCCGTATTCACCACCAACACCAACAGTAAAGTTGTTATCAACTTTGTCTTCATCTCCGTCCCAGTTCACAGCTGTGTTAAACCAGTAGTCAACACTTACTTCAACTCTTGTTAGACCTTGCTGCCAACCGATTCCCAGTACGGCTTGAGCTGGAATATCAGCATTTGATACGGCACCATCGGGGAACATGTTAACATCATCAGTAGTCGTTGAA
Organism: Fidelibacterota bacterium; assembly: GCA_030596225.1. Taxonomy (GTDB): domain Bacteria; phylum Fidelibacterota; class UBA8477; order UBA8477; family JABMPR01; genus JABMPR01. Next base: position 1,302 of record JAUVKO010000249.1, on the reverse strand, counting down.
TTGGTCATCTCCAAGGCACCCATGGTCTCATAGCGAAGAGAGACGTTAAGCGCTTCTGAGAGATTTAGATTCAGACTTCCAACATAAACCATGGCTGTTCCGGTCTTCTCTGCTTCAACAAATTTATCAGAGAGTAATGCACTCATCGTCGCATCCAGATCTACACCAGATTCAGTATAAAGCACAATATTCTCCAAGCCACCTTCATAGGTATTCTTGGCACTGATATAGCGGACTCCAAATCCAGTCTGGATCATATCACTAATGGCATAGGAAAAATTTCCCTGAAAGCCCAGATACGTGGATGACCCATTAAATGCAGCATCCACAGCATAACCATTGATGGCTCCTAATGCAGCAGGGGCTCCTAAAGATGAAGCAGGAAGACCTTCAGCAAATCCAGCAAATGTTTTTTCAAATGCGGGTAATCCATCCGGGAATTCTGCACTCCCTCCACCACCAATAGGCTGAAAACTTCCCGAGAATGCCATCTTGCCTGTTACAAAAGCAACATGAAGATTAGGGAAAGCGGGAACAAACGTTGTTCCCTTAAAGGTGTCATCGTTATATGTTGGGAAATCTGCAGTCACAGTACGGGTCTGGTAAATGGTCTGGTTACTCAGATATAGATGGAGACCCTGTCCTAAACCAGCAACGGCAGCCGGATTAAAATACGCAGCATCGATCTCGATGGATGCATTTCGGTTCATGGTTCCGATAAATTCAGCTGAATGGTTAGTGTTGTGCACCATTCCGCCACCAAATACCTGGATCACAAATACCAGTAACAGTGCACTGATCATCATTTTTTTCATTTCGTTATTCTCCTTTTAATGAACAAGCCGATTCACTGGGAACCGGCTTGTTATTGATCAAACGATTTATACAGATTTGTTTATAAACTATCTGCCTATTGTTTAGTAAAACCGAGTGTGGTCAAACTGGCATTATTCAGAACGATTCCCGGGAAATACACTACTGTGCCACCCATAGGAACAGGAAGAACAACTGTATCAGATGCAGAAGAAGCATAAACCAAGGCGAGCTCAGTCTCGTCATCACTCAGAGTCATGGCTCCACCAAGATCATAAAAGGCACCATCAATGACCAAAGTGCCAGCATCAGTATCTTCAATCCAGTCACCAGCATCAGTTAAGGGTACAATCGCGGGAGCAAAACCCAGTGTATCATTGGTAACAGGGAAGTTACCAGAAAGAGTGAAAGTACCATCTTCCAGCATGGCAACGGTTCCGTTAACACCCATTGCTTCAAACTCAACCCAAGTTAATGTACCGGAACCTA
>JAUVKO010000053.1 GCA_030596225.1 Fidelibacterota bacterium | reverse complement strand
GAACCCAGTCCGAAAACAGCAGATTCAGCAAATGTGTATTCCCTTTCCACCATGAATAATGATGCACCCAGGATGGCGCAGTTCACTGCAATCAGGGGCAGGAAAATACCCAGTGCACTGTACAAGGCAGGACTATAACGGTCGATGATCATTTCTACCAATTGAACCAGGGCAGCAATAACTGCAATGTAGGATATGAATCCCAGGAAGCTGAGGTCCACATCAGGTAAACCTGCCCAGGCCAGGGCACCGGGAGCCAGTAGATAATGATTAAGAGCCCAGTTGACCGGTACTGTAATTACTTCTACAAAGATGACTGCTGCTCCAAGACCAATCGCTGTATCAACCCGTTTAGAAACGGCCAGGAATGAACACAATCCCAGGAAATAGGCCAGCAGGATATTATTAACGAATACGGACTCGACAAATAAACTAATTAGATTTTCCATCATCTGCCTCCTAGTCCGAAACTGTGCCGGTTATGGTACGTTGGACCCAAATAATCAATCCCAGCAGGATAAATGCACCGGGGGCAAGCACCATCAGTCCCATATTCTGATATCCCGCCGCGTAGGCAGCATCAGGTATGACCTGGAAGCCAAGTAATGTTCCAGATCCCAGAATCTCACGACCGAAGGCAACTACAATCAGGATCATGCTATATCCCAAACCATTGCCGACACCATCCAGAAAACTTGGCCAGGGTTTATTCTGCAGTGCAAAGGCTTCAGCGCGACCCAGAACAATACAATTGGTGATGATCAAACCAACAAACACACTCAACTGCTTACTAATATCATATAAGAAAGCTTTGAGAACTTGATCTACAAGAATCACCAGGGTTGCAATAATAGCTAACTCAACAATGATACGGATATTTGAGGGAACCTTATTCCTGATTAATGAGATCAGTACATTTGAAAAGGCAAGTACACTGACCACTGCAACGGACATTACGATGGCTGTCTGCATTTGCACAGTTACAGCAAGTGCTGAACAGATACCCAAAACCTGTGTAGAGATGGGATTGTTGTCCATGAGTGGATCCTTGAGAAATCTCATATTTTTTTTACTTAATAGACTCATGAGTTTTCTCCCCGTACAGTTTTGAAGTAAGGTTCATATTTTTCCAGAGTAGCTTTGATAAAAATATTTAATCCCTTAGTGGTTAAAGTTGCACCACTGATACCGTCAACCTTGTGCTCAGGATTACTTTCACCTGGTCGTATTTTACCTTTAACTATCTCAACAGAGACTATTTCACCCGCATCATTTAAAATAGTTTTACCCTTAAAAGCAGTTGTAAACCACTCCTTGTCAATTTCACCACCTAAACCAGGTGTTTCACCGTGGCTATAAAAGGTGATACCCTTAATAGTGTTCAGGTCATTTTCCAGGGCGATGTAACCTTTCACCGTTGACCACAGGGCTTTACCTTGGATGGGAATACAAAAAGCAGTTAGCTCAAATCCATCCTGTCGTGCAAAAACCGGTAACAGCTCAGGATCAGCTTTGGGATCAACATCCTCAGCTTTCCGGTCATTGATTTGCTGACCGTTGAGGTCCACGACAAAACTCACAATATTATCATCAAATAAGGAAAATGCCTGTTGAGCCTCAACATCTTTGCTTTCTATCAGTTCCAGTACACTAAGGATATTACATTTAATATCTAATTGTACATTCTGCTCCTGGCGGTCTTTGAGGAGGGTAGCTGCTGAAGCCAGTAAAACGCTGCATACCATGGTTACTGCAGCTGCGAATCCCAGAGTGTAGGCTTTGGTAATACGAGGCTTACTTGCCATAATTCAGCCTCCTTTTAATATTTGCTTTTACAACAAAGTGGTCAATGAGTGGAGAGAAGACGTTTCCAAATAAAATGGCTAACATCATTCCTTCCGGGTAGGCAGGGTTAAAGGCGCGGATCAGGATCACCATCACACCGATGAGGATGCCATAGATCCATTTTCCTATATTTGTACCAGCTGCCGAAACTGGATCAGTTGTCATAAATACAGTTCCGAACATGAAACCACCCATGACCAAATGATAGTGTGCTGGTAAGGTGCGCATACCGCCTGCCAGATCAGCTCCCAAAAATTGAACAATGAGTGCCATGCCATAGGCACCAACAACAGTTGCTAACATGATCCGCCAGCTAGCCACCCCGGTAATGAGCAGAATGACTGCCCCGATAAGAATGGCTATAGTAGAGGTTTCTCCAATACTACCTGGATTGAATCCGAAGAACATTTTGTTCAGTGTAAAACCGGCTGCATTAAGTGTGTCAACTGCTGATCCGGTAGATGATGCAACTGCGGCCAATGGTGTGGCTCCGGTAAAACCATCTTGTGCCACCCACACACTATCACCTGAGATGTTTCCAGGATAAGTGAAGAAAAGAAAAGCACGAGCGGTCAATGCAGGATTCAGCAAGTTCATTCCTGTTCCACCGAAAACCTCTTTACCTATGACCGTTCCAAAAGAAACGGCTACTGCCACCTGCCATAATGGAATAGTAGGTGGAAGCGTTAGTGGCAACAGAATGCCGGTTACCAGAAATCCTTCATGAATATCGTGACCATTTATATGTCCAAAAATCATTTCCCAGCCAAGACCCACTGCATAGGTGACTACGATAATGGGTAATAGTTTCAGGAATCCAAACATGAATGCTGCAAATAGACCCTCAACTCCGGCTTGGAGTCCTACGTTGTAAGAACCAACCAGAATACTGGGTACCAGAGCAAAGATCACAATCCCCATGAACCGTTTCATATCAATGGAATCACGAATGTGCGGTCCCGTACTGGTAGCATGACCGGGAGTGATTAGCATCGTATTAAAAGCACCAAACATGGGATGGAAGATTTTGAAAGGACCTTCCTTAATTGTTTTATCTATGTTGTTCAGAAGGCGTTCGAGAAATTTCATATCGATCAGCCCTCCTTTTCCATGGCAATGATGCCTTGTTCGATAATATCTCCAAATTCAATTTTCGAGGGACAGATATAGCTACACAATGCAAAATCCTCCGGGGCTACTTCATAGATACCTAATTGCTCCATAAGCTCGATATCCTCGACTAAGACTGCTTTGCAGAGATGGACAGGTAATACATCCATAGGGACGAGTTTCTCATACTCGCCGGTAGAAACGAATGCTCGCTCTTCACCGTTCATATCAGTGTCAGGTGCCAGTTTCTTTTTGGGTGTAAGCTTGGAAAGAAACATAGGCCAGAAACTATTTGCATTAAAGCCCAACTGCAGCCAACCCATAAAGCGACGACCTTTGGGTTCAGGAATGACGGTGATCATGTCATCATAGAATCCAACTGCTTCACTTTGTCGCCCGGTTAGGACATTTCCCGAAATTACACGCTGTGTGCTAGTGGAGATTGGATCAGCAACAAGTTCGCTGATTAAGGCACCTTCAGTAGCTTTCACGTAGTGACGGTTGGTCAACTCTGATCCTGTGAGTGCATAGGTTTTTGATCCGGGGTATTCTCCTTCGATAAGAAAATTCCCTATCTGAGCCACATGGCGTGGTGATATGTACCATACCAGATCACTGGCTTGAATCCGATCTATGTGATGAATTTGTACTCCAACATTTCCAGCCGGATGAGGACCGGAAAAATGATGCATCTCAACACCTTCAACTTTTGAGAAAAATGCTTCGGTTTTGGCAGATACGGACAAGTGGATCTTACCATCAGTGAGCTTGGCAAGAAAATCGATTCCCAACTGAAAATCCTGTTCCCGGCCTTCCAGAAGCATATCTGTTTCTGCCTGAAGAGGGGCAGAGTCCACTGCAGAGATAAATATAGATTTAGGTGCTTTATCGAGATCGGCAATTCTACTGAAAGGTCGTTGGCGTAGTGTTGGCCACAGACCACTATTTAATAGAATCTTCTTAGCCTGATCTGTTGCAAGGGCGCCAATTTGAGCTTTACTGAAATTTTCAAAGCTTTCGCTTGAATCAGCATCTACGTCAATGATGACACGTTGAATAACACGTCGCTCACCTCGAACTATTTCACGGACAGTGCCGGAAGCAGGAGACCGAAAGACAATATCGGGTCTTTGCTTGTCAACAAAAAGGACCGATCCACGCTTAACTGTATCACCAATTTCAACTTTCATTCCCGGGCGCATGCCACGAAAGTCAATGGGCTGAACAGCTATTGCTGTGATTTTCAGGACTTTCTCAATACGTCGCACAGCAGAACCTTGCAGCGGTATATCATAGCCCTTTTTAAGTTTAAAAACTCCCATTAGAATGTGTCTCCGTATTGGTTTTCGTCCACCTGCCTATTCACCGGTATCAAAGGCAGAGATCAGGTGGAAATGAAGCCATTTTCACGTGGTTTATGTACGTTTTCATAGAACACTTGTCAAGGTGTACATTTACAAGTCTAACCACTACTACAAAATATGTACCATAGGAGTTGGATATTTTGAGGAATAGCTGTTTCAACACAAATATTTGAATCGTCGTCTGTGTTCCCATGAACTTATGAAACCCATCAACTCACAAACTTATAAACTCATTGCCCACCCATGGTCGGTCGTCTATCTTCCCCGCGCTTTATCCGCCTTCATCCCGACACGCTTGTCGGGACTTCGGCGCGATATCACCCCAAGTCAGGGGCGGATAACCGCGGCGTAGCTCCTAGAGCGAAGACGGGTAATGAACAGTCCCACATGAAAGACCGTTGGGACTCTATGACAAGCCTATGTATTAATGTGTATATAATTATAAGCTTGTATAAAGTGGTAATTGACGATTGAGGAATCAGGAGTAATGCTCGAACAACTTTCACAAAATCTGGAAAGCGTTTTTAAGAAACTTCGCGGCCAGGGGAAATTATCTGAAGCTAATATTTCAGATGCTATGCGTGAAGTTCGTCGAGCACTGCTTGAAGCCGATGTCAATTACAAAGTAGTCAGAACTTTCGTCAATTCGGTGAAGGAAAAAGCTCTTGGCTCTGAGGTCCTGCGTTCTATCACGCCAGGTCAACAGATCGTGAAAATTATCCATGAAGAGCTTATTGTACTTCTCGGAGAAAAAACTGCAGAGCTCGAACTCTCAGGTAATCCAGCCATTATCCTCTTGGTTGGTCTTCAGGGTTCAGGTAAAACAACCACATCAGCAAAACTTGCTCGTAATCTACGCAAAGGTGGTCGACAGCCCTTATTGGTTGCTTGTGACGTTTACCGTCCGGCAGCTATAACCCAGCTGCAGGTGCTTGGTAAACAACTGGATATTCCGGTGTATGCTGAAGAAGGCAATCAGGACGTGGTCCGGATTGCTAAGGCAGCTATTCGGGAATCTATTCGGTATGCAGCCAATGTGCTTATTGTTGACACTGCAGGTCGGCTACATGTCGATGCGAACATGATGGATGAGGTTAAACGACTCCAACAAGCACTGAAACCTGCCGAGACTTTGTTCGTTGCTGATGCAATGACAGGACAGGATGCGGTGAATGCAGCCGGGACTTTTGCAGAAGCAGTTGATCTAACCGGTGTGATCCTCACTAAACTGGATGGTGATGCTCGTGGAGGTGCGGCTTTATCGGTGCGGAAAGTTACTGGACGACCGATCAAATATGTTGGTGTGGGTGAACATCTTGATAAACTGGAAGTGTTTCACCCGGAGCGGATGGCCGGTCGTATTTTGGGTATGGGAGATATCGTCTCTCTGGTAGAAAAAGCCCAACAGGATATCGATGTTGAAGATGCTGCAAAACTGGAAGAAAAAATGCTTAAGAGCACCTTCGATCTGGAGGATTTTAAGCAACAGTTAAAACAGCTCAAATCTATGGGTTCCTTAGGTGATCTTACGGGTATGATCCCTGGAATGAAGGGAATTAAAAATGCTGATATCGATGAAAAAAGGTTGACTAGGATTGAAGCAATCATTAACTCTATGACCCTGGTCGAAAGGCGCAAGCCTCAGATATTGAATGGTAGTCGACGTAAAAGGATTGCCGGTGGGTCTGGAACAAAGGTTCAGGATGTGAATCAGTTGATAAAGCAGTTCCAGTCAATGCGGAAGATGATGAAGAAATTTGGAAAAATGAATAAAAGGCAGTTAATGAAAAATCTGCCTATGGGATTTTAAGGAGGACACCTTTTGGCTGTCAAAATCAGACTGAAGCGGATGGGAAAAAAGAAACAGCCCTTCTATCGAATTGTTGTTGCAGATTCTCGCGCCCCTCGTGATGGGCGTTCAATTGAAAAACTTGGGCATTATAACCCAATCACTGATCCTGCTGAACTTGTGATCAATGAGGAACGCCTTTTCCATTGGATGGATGAAGGTGCTATACCAAGTGATACAATATTCAGCTTACTTCGTGGCCGTGGACTGACACTCAAATATGAATTGATGCGTCGGAATGCCGATGAAGCCACGATTAGCAAAGAAATGCAGAAGTGGGAACTAGCTCGCAGTGAAAAAGGCAAGAAAAAAGCAGCTGCCGAGACCGCAAAATTAGCTGAAGCTGAAGCCGCAAAACAGGCCGAAGTTGAAGCCGCAGAGCAAGCCGAAGAAGCTGCTGCAGTTGAAGCAGAAGCTGCCAAAAAAGCTGAAGAGGCTGTAGAAGTACCTGAAGAGGAAGTAGCCGTAGAAGAAGAAACTGTTGAAGAACCTGCCGAAAGTACGGAGACCAAAGATTCTTAAGAAGCTGAAGGAATTCCTTACTGTCGACAAGGGAGATTCAAGAACCCATGGAGGGATGACCATGAAAGAATTTGTTGAGTATGTCGCCAAAAGTCTGGTTGACAAGCCGGATGAAGTTGAGGTCAATCAAGTAGACAGTGAGCGGGTGACGATCTTCGAGTTAAAGGTCGCCAAGGAAGATATTGGCAAAGTCATCGGTCGTCAGGGCCGGACTGCCAAAGCTTTCCGTACATTATTGGCAGCGATTTCAGCAAAGGCCGGAACGAACCGGGCTATGCTTGAAATCATCGAATAAGGCTAATGCATTCGACAGAGGTGGATAGAGCTGCCATTGGTGTAGTTCGGAAACCTCATGGTATAAAAGGGGGACTCAAGGTGACCCTATATAGTATCGATCTTGACACGCTTCAGAGTTTGGAGCGGCTTTTTGTTAATACGGGTAATAATTGGAAACAGCTTTCACTGAAAAATTGTCAAGGCTACGATGATTTTGCCATCATCAACTTCAACGAGATTAAAGATCGAACAGAAGCGGAAACTTATCGCGACTTGGAGATCTATACCGATCGTGAAGCATTACCGGAACTTGAAAATGGTGAATACTATATCGAAGATCTGGTTGATTGTGGTGTAGTTGATGAGCAGAACAAATCACTTGGGAAAGTGGTGGAAGTAATAGCCACCGGAGCTCACGAGATTTTGGTAGTTAAACAGGATGAGTCTGAGACACTAATTCCACTGGTGGATGAATGGATCGTAGAGGTTGATATCAACGCCCAACGCATTCAGGTCAAAACCGCTGAGGAAATCTGATGATCATTGATGTGATCACGACTTTTCCTGATACAGTAAAAGCCTTTCGTGAGATGGGAATCGTTGGTAGAGCTTTTGAAAAGGGTCTCGCTGAACTCAAATGCTGGGATATGCGCGATTTTGCTGATGACACCTACAAACACATTGATGATGTTCCCTATGGTGGAGGACCTGGTATGATCATTAAACCGGATCCTCTCTTCAGAGCCTTTGAGGCTGTTGAGAAATACCGCAAGGATGTTGGTCATCGTATCTTTCTTACACCTCAGGGTAAACCCTTTGAACAGAATGATGCAGAGAGCTTGATCGAATATTCCCATGTGGTATTACTCTGTGGTCGCTACAAAGGGATTGACCAGAGAGTGAGAGATGAACTCATTGATGAAGAGATCAGTCTGGGAGATTTTGTACTATCCGGTGGTGAGATAGCCGCTTTTGCTGTCATCGATGCAATGGTTCGTCTGCTTCCGGAAGCTGTCAGTGATGAAGAATCCACAAAATCGGACACTTTTCCTGTTGGATTATTGGATGCACCATATTATACCCGCCCTGCTGAGTACCGGGGGTTAAAAGTTCCGGATGTGTTACTTTCCGGACACCACTCAGAGATTGATAAGTGGAGAAAACAGCAACGTCTGGAGCTAACAAAAGCTAAACGCCCGGACTTGTTTGATAGATATATGAGAGGACTGGAGGAAAGTCATGGATAGAGTAAATAACCTGGTAGCCGGGCATCTGAAAACAGATCGACCCGATTTTAAGCCAGGTGATACTGTTGCAGTAGATGTAAAAGTTATTGAGGGTGATAAAGAAAGAATTCAGGTCTTCGAGGGTAATGTAATTGCTCGTACCGGTAAAGGCATTAACGCCACTTTTACCGTTAGAAAGATCTCAAATGGTGTCGGTGTTGAGAGGATTTTCCCTCTGCATTCCCCAACCGTTGATAGTATTAAAATACTGCGTCGTGGTAAAGTGCGTCGCGCCAAACTTTATTATCTGCGTAAATTGCGCGGTAAGAAAGCCAGGATCAAAGAACAGAAAGATTTCTAAGACCCTGCCTTACCGGATCATCACGATCCAAATATTCAAAAGGCTGTCCGGATTGGATGGCCTTTTTTTGTGTCATCAAATTTGAAAAGAGGATTGAGCGGATTCTTATCAAAGAAAGACCTTCGCTTTGCACGTGCACGGGCGTATCATAATACGCCCCTTTCAACCTTCTCAAGGACTATGAATTATTAATTCACCGCCAAATCATTAATCCATTTTGATATGGCATTTCCCCCTCATAACTATTAAGGTGCCTCCATGCTTGAGAGCCTATCTACCTTTGATCTAGCATCTGTTTTACTTATCGGTGCTACAGCCGGGTTTATTAATATCCTGGCTGGTGGAGGGTCCTTTCTAACCTTACCTCTACTTATCTTCTTAGGTCTTCCTCCTAATCTGGCCAACGGAACCAATCGATTGGCTATCCTGATGCAAAATGGCTTTGCTGTGGGAAGATTTATTAAGAAGAAAGTCAATCCAGGTCATTTTGCCCTCAAAGCCGCGTTATTCGCAGTTCCTGGTGGTATTATTGGAGCCTGGCTGGCTACTCAGGTGAGCAATGACCAGTTTCGCGTCTCCCTGGCTTTGGTCATGATCATCATGTCCCTTTTTACTCTGTTTGCAAATAATAAAAAAGGGGGAGACCTTTTAGATCCGGAGAGCTATGCAGGAAGCTGGCTGGGACCGGGAATCGCTTACTTTTTTGTAGGAATATATGGAGGCTATATTCAAGCGGGTGTGGGATTTCTTGTTTTAACAGTTCTCCTGTGGCAAAATATCAATCTGGTGCACGGTAATGCCGTAAAGTTGACCATTATTATTATTTTTACTGCCATTGCCTTGATCATTTTTGCTTGGAATGGACAGGTCAACTGGGGGCTGGGACTTATGCTGGGATTAGGAAATATGTTGGGAGCCTGGCTGGGGACGCATGTTGCTATCAAACAAGGTCATCAATTCATTAAACACGTAGTTACCGTTGCGGTCATCGGATTTGCGATTAAACTATTGATTGATTTGTAAAAATATTCTTTAACCACAGAGCGCGCGAAGAGCGCAAAGATATTTATGATAAATTCTACAGAACTACATGTTTCCAGCTTAGTAGTGTTGCTACGTTTCAATAATTCGAGATTATCAGGATTTAGTTTGCATAAATTGGAGTTATCGTGAAAAAAATACCAGCAGAACCATTTGATCTTTCTGCACTACCCAGTGTTGATACTCTCCTTCAGCATGTTGCTGATCTTGATCTACCCCACAATCTGAAGAAAAATGAAGCCCGGGAAATGCTGGCTGAGCTACGTCAATCTGCTGCTAAGGGCAAATCAGTACAGTTAAAGAATTTAGAAGAACAATATTACCAACGTCTGTTCAAGATTGCCCATTCTTTACGGAAAGTGATCAATGGAACCGGTGTGGTGATCCACACCAATCTGGGACGCTCCCCTTTGAGTCAGGAAATGTTTTCCGCGTTGGAACTGTTGCGAGATGGCTATGTGAATCTTGAGCTTGATCTGGACAATGGACGCAGGGGGAATAGACATGACCACTTACGACCATGGATACAGGCACTAACCTTCGCTGAAAACGGTATTTTGGTGAACAATAATGCTGCGGCAGTCTTGCTCTCTCTGAATACACTGGCAGATAAGAAAGAAGTGATCATCAGCCGTGGCCAACTGGTTGAGATTGGTGGTTCTTTCCGCATTCCTGAGATTCTACGTAAGGCTGGATCAAAACTGGTAGAAGTGGGCACCACAAAT